>DASRKV010000109.1:0-21756 GCA_035648795.1 Opitutaceae bacterium | reverse complement strand
GCAAAGCGACGAGAGAATCTTCGCGCCCTGATCGCGCACCCGGGAGGTGGGGCCGAAGCAGCCGGTGCACGGCATGTTGCCGGCGGTGCATTGCGCCCCGCAGCCGCTGCGCGTCGCCGGGCCCATGCAGACCACGCCTTGAGCGAGGAAGCATTTGTCGGGGTCCAGCAGCTTCTGGTGCGGGCGTATGAACTCGGTGAACGCGACATCGGCGGGCTTGCTCGCCTTGCGGGAGCATTCTTCGCAGAGCGCGGTGTCGGGCGCCAGGACTGCGCCCTTCGGCGGAATCTTCCCGCTGAGCAGCGCCGCAAACGCGGCCTTGGTCAGATTGGGCGTCGGGGGGCACCCGGGGATGTAGAAATCAACGTCCACGACCTGGTCGAGCGCCCGCACGACGTGGCGCAGTTCCGGCAGGTGCAAATGGCGGCCGTTCTCTTCAAAATTGAGCTGCGGGCGGACCTTCTGCTCGTTCACCACGGTGGGCGCGTCCTCGTAGTTGAACTTCAGGATCTGCTCGCGTTCAAACTGGTTGGCCAGGCTGGGAATGCCGCCCAGGTGCGCACAGGAGCCGAAGGCGATCAGATACTGGCTCTTCCGGCGCAGGAGCGCCGCCATCTCCTCCTGTTCGGACGAACGGATCGCGCCATTCAGCAGCGTGGCGAAGATCGATTTGTCCGCCATGGCCGTGACGTCCTTGTACTTGAAGTCCATCGCCACCGGCCAGAGGACGATGTCCACCTTCTCGACGACGCCGAGGATGTCCTCCGCGAGATCGACGACGGTCTCTTCGCAGCCGCCGCAGGAGGCGCACCAGTAGAACGCTACTTTGGGTTTAGACATGGGCGACCTCCGTGTTCGCAGAGACTTGCGGCTCGGCAGGAGCCTCGCCCTCCACGCTGGAGTGCTCGGGGTCGGTGTCTTCCGGCACGTTGGGGCGCTGGGCCAGCTCGCTGACCTCCCGGTCCCAGGCGGCAAACGCCTGTGGCATCCCGAGCGGACCGAGGGCTTTGATCTGTGCCGTCATTTCGTTGACGACGGTTTTGACCCGCTCGCCCTCGGCGGCCGAAATCCACTCCAGCCGCACGCGCTGCTCGGCGATTCCCAGGTCTTTGAGGAGGCGCTTGAGGAGCTGAAAGCGGCGGAGCATCTTGTAGTTGCCCTCGACGTAGTGGCAGTCGCCGGGGTGACAGCCGCCGATGAGCACGCCGTCGGCCCCCTGGCGGAAGGCATCGAGGATGAATTGGGGATCGACGCGGCCCGAGCACATCAGGCGGATCACCCGCACGCTCGACGCGTATTTCAGGCGCGACACGCCGGCCAGATCGGCGGCGGTGTAGGTGCACCAGTTGCAGAAAAAAGCCACGATCCGTGGAGTCCAGGAACCGGGGGCGGCGGGTGTTGGTTCAATCATGGCGTTAGAAATGGGGCTTCAGATTTGTTTCGGATCTCGGGATTCAACACTCGAGCTTCGGACGTTCAGTCAGCCAGCATGCCCTCGATCTCGCTGAACACTTCTTCGTCCTCGAAGAGGTTTTGCACGATCGAGCCGGAGGGGCAGGAGCCGACACAGGTGCCGCAGCCCTTGCACAAGGCTTCATTGATGACCGCCTTCCTGGTCGCGTCATCGAAGGTGATGGCCGTATAGGGGCAGAGCGGGAGGCACGACTTGCAGCCGCAGCAATCCGGAAGGATGTACGCCGTATTCGGCTCCTGTTCGACGTGGCCCCGGTCGATCAGAACCATCGCTTCCGCCGCGGCGGCGCCGGCTTGGGCGACCGTGTCCGGGATGTCGCGGGGACCCTGGCAGCAACCGGCGATGAAAATGCCGTCCGTGAACGTATTGACCGGGGCGAGCTTCGGGTGGCGTTCCAGGAAGAAGCCTTCCGTGCCGCAGCTCATGTTAAACAGGCGGCGGACGTCCTGGGCATCGGCTTGCGGTTCGAGGCCGGTGGCCAGCACGACCATGTCGACGGGGATGCGGCGGACAAATCCAGCCAGCGTATCTTCGACGCGGATGACGAGCTTGCCCTCCTCTTCGGGCGTCATGCCCCAATCGGTGACTTCGCCCACGCGCCCCCGCACAAAGTGGACGCCTTCCGAGTTCAGCTTGTCGTAAAACTCCTCGTAGCCTTTGCCGGGCGCACGGATGTCGATGTAGAAGTTATAGATCTCGGCCTCGGTGTGCTCCTTGAGCAGATGCGCCAGCTTCAGCGAATACATGCAGCAGACGCGGGAACACCAGCGGTTGGTCTTCTTGTCGCGGGAGCCGACGCAATGGATGATGCCGATGGCCTTGGGCTGGCGGCCGTCGCGCAGCGTGACCTCGCCGGCCGTCGGACCCGAGGCGTTGACCAGGCGCTCGACCTCCAGCGCGGTATACACGTTCGGGTACGTGCCGTAGCCATAAGGCGGCACCCGCTTGGCATCGAAGGTCTGGAACCCCGTGGCGACGATGATCGAGCCCACCTTGATCTCAACGAACTCCTCCTTCTGCTTGAAATCGATCGCCTTGCGGTCGCCGCAGGCTTCGACGCAGGTCTTCTTGCACTTGTCCGTCAGCACGCCGCGCTTGAAATTGAGACAGACGTTCGGGTCGATCAGCACCACCTGCGGGGTCGCCTGCGGAAAGGGAATGTAGACCGGCTTGCGCTTGCCCAGACCCTCGTTGAATTCGTCGGTGAATTTCGGCTCCTTGTAGATGCAATTGGCGATGCATTCCTGGCATCCGGTGCAGAGGTCTTCATTGATGAAACGCGGCTTGCGCTTGATCGTGACGGTGTAGTTGCCGACGTAACCGTCCATCTTCACCACCTCGGAATAGCTCCACAGCGTGATGTTCTTATGCGCGCCGACGTCCGACATTTTCGGCGTGAGGATGCAGGCGGCGCAGTCGAGCGTGGGAAACGTCTTGTCGAACTTCGCCATGTGCCCGCCGATCGACGGCTGGCGTTCCACGAGATAGACCTTCTTGCCGGCGTTGGCGAGGGTCAGCGCCGCGTGGATCCCGGCGATGCCGCCGCCGACCACCAGCACGTCCGGATGCACCGGCACCCGCTTGACCTCGAGGGCCTTGTGATGCGCGACCCGTTGGATGGCGGCGCGGGCCAGGGCCTTGGCTTTCGCCGTCGCCTCCTTGCGGTCGGTGTGCACCCACGAGTCGTGCTCGCGGATGTTGACCATGTGAAAGAAGAACGGGTTCAGTCCGCCGGCCGCGACCGCGTTGCGGAAGGTGTGCTCGTGGAGCAGGGGCGAGCACGAGGCGACCACCACCCGGTTCAGGTCGAACTCCTTGATGTCCTTCTGGATCAGTTCCTGTCCCGGATCCGAGCACATGTACTTGTAATCCCGCGACAGCGCCACGCCCGGGAGCTTTTCGACGTATCTGGCGACCTCCGGGCAATCGACCATGCTGGCGATGTTGTGCCCGCAATGGCAGATGTAGAAGCCGATCCGTATGTCCTGCTTGATGCTGACCATGGGAGATGTCGCTTGCGGCGTTGAGGTTCGGGGATTTCAGGCCGGGACGGGCGCGGTGGCCGGAAGCGCCTCGGTGGGGCGCCACTTGAAGGGCACGGCGGCGCGGTTCAGTCCCAGTTGTTTGTCCGGCAGCCCGAAAGCCAGGCCCATCAACTGTGTAAAATAGACCGTCGGCACCAGGACGTCGCCATATTGCGCCTTCACCTGGGCGTGGTAGCCGTCGAGGTTGAACTGGCAGAGCGGGCAGACGGTGGCGATGCAGTCGGCGCCGCGTTTCTGGGCTTCGTTGAGGAGGATGTAGACCAGGCGAATGCCGGCCTCGGGAAGGGTGCCGGTCAGGCTGCCGCCGCAGCATTTGGTCTTCAGGGGATAGCGCACGACCGTGGCGCCCAGGGCCTCCATCAGCCGGTCCATCGTCGTCGGATTGTACTGGTCGTCGAACGTGGCGTAGGGCCGGACGATCTGGCAACCGTAATACGTGGCAACCTTCAGGCCCGTGAGGGGCTTCTCGACCTTCTGCTTGATGGCTTCCAAGCCGACATCGTTGAGCAGGATATCCAGCGGATGCCGCACGGGGGTGTCGCCGCTGTAACGCAGTCCCACGGCGTCGAGCGCCCGGTCCATGGTCGCCTTTATCGCCGGATAATCGTGGAAGTAATGCTTCGCCTTGTTCAGCACCAGGTAACAAGCGGCGCACGGCGCCATGACCTGGTTCAGGCCGCTTTTCTCCGCCAGCGCCAGGTTTCGGGCCGCGAGCACGCAGGCCTTGACCTCATCCACGGCCATGTAGGCGGTGGCCCCGCAGCAATTCCAGTCGTCGAGTTCCTGGAGTTCGACCCCGAGGTGTTTCATCACCGGGAGGAGCGATTCCTCGTAGGCGCGACCGAGGCCTTTCAGCGAACAACCGGGGAAATAGGAGTATTTCATGCGGAAGGTCCTTTCTTGCCGTCCACGGCGTCCATCATGCGGGCGATGTCCCCATGATGCCGGATCCGCTCCGTCACGAGTGAGAAGCGTCCGGTTCTGATGAGATCGATGCCCAGCCGCCAGTTGCCGAGTGCGGCCAGCCAGCTCGTCTTCATGAACAGCTTGATGACGAGGAGCATTTCCGTGATCCGGCCGTTCTTCTTCACCATTTCGCTGAAATCGTGGGCGAGGATGGGGATCGGAAAACGCTTCGGATAGATGCCCTCATGGATGGCCCGTTGCTTGAGCTCATACATGATGTCGGTGATTCTGATTTCCTGCGGACATTCCACCGTGCAGGCATAACAGGAGGCACACAGCCAGATCGTGCGGCTCCGCAGGACCTCGTTCTTGAAGTCGGCCCGGGTCAGCGCCATGACCTGGCGCGGGGTGTGGTCCATATAGATGCTCAGCGGACAGACGCCGGAGCACGTGCCGCACTGGATGCAGCTTTCAAGCTGTTCGCACCCCGGAACGCTCATGATTTCGCGGCCAAAACCCCGCACCCTATCGGCCTCATACTTGATCGTCGGCCGCATCTTCATGATCGGAACCCGTTCCTCGCCGGCTCTTTGAGCTCTGGGCCGGTCGCTGGATCTGGTCGGAACGGTTTCTTGGATGGCGGGAGGCGTTGTTATCGATTTGACCATGGATGCAGGTTCGTCAGGGCGCGCAGAAACGATCGCGACCGTGATCGGATGAACAAGGGGTGGTAACTGGGGGGGGGGCTGCTCCTAAAATTCCGCGCATTCACCAATACGACGCGCGACGCCATATTATTTAGGGTGCCGGCATGACGGAGCGAGTAAAATCAGCCATCGTTGCCGATGGACGGCCTCCCGATTTGGGCTTGCGGATTTCGCACGCAGATCCGCGAACTGCCGGGGCGGGATCGCCGGACCCCGCCTCGCTCGGTGAAACGGCGGGATTCAGCGATCCCGCCCTGCAGCCGGCTCCCAGGAAACAGCGCTTGCTTTGTGGCCGCGAGCGCCAGCCCCTCGACAGCCTGGGGGCCCTGACCCGTTCGACGATGCTCAGGGTCATCTTGAGCCTGTCGAAGGATGAACTTGTCGAACGGGCGGGTGGATCTGGGATCGGCCGTCCGCTCGCTGGCGCGCGCAGCTACGCCCCAACCAAGGTTTCTTCCCGTCCGACGCAGAACCCGTTTTGCGGATGGGGCTGCATCGTTATGGCTCAGGGCGATACCGAGGTGATATCCCACAGGGCGCCGAGCGCCTGGCCGGCGGCCAGACCGCCGTCGTTCGGCGGCAGATCGCGGTGGCAAAGGACATCAAGCTCTGCCGCTCGCAGCGTTTTGCTGGTCTGGTCCAACAGGCGCGCGTTTTGGAAGCATCCTCCGCTCAGGACCACCGTCTGGATTCCAACGCGCATCGCCACCTCCACGATGCCGCGCGCCAGCCCGGCGTGGAAGCGCGCCGCGAGCAGGCCGGCCGGGACTTTTCCCGTCGTTGCCCGGATCTCCGCCACTGCGGGCCGCCAATCGATCTGCCAGAATTTCCGCTCGCCGAGCTCAATTATGGGCATGATTAACCCCGCTTCTTCTTGCGACCCGGTATCGGCAGCGAACTCCACCTCCATCGCCGCCTGACCCTCAAACGAGCACCGTTGTCGCATTCCAAGCAACGAAGCCACGCCGTCAAAGAGCCGTCCAGCGCTGGTAGTCATCGGCACCTGAATGTCGCGATCCAGCATGGAAAGCAGAATGGCGATTTCGGATTCGCCGAATCCCAGGGAACGCGCGAGCGGTGCAAGACGCGTCTGATCCCGGCCGCACACTTCATGCAGAAGGCCGAGGGCGCTGCGCCGTGGTTCCCGTACTGCGGCCTCGCCTCCGGGCAGCCGGAACGGCAGCAGGGAGGCGACGCGTTGGGCGGTTCGGGTTTTGCGGTCGACGACGATGAATTCCCCGCCCCACACCGTTCCGTCGGAACCGTACCCGGTGCCGTCCCACGCGACGCCGAGAACGCGCTCCGGCCCGCCGCCGTGTTCCAGAAGGCAGGCGAGCACGTGGGCGAGGTGATGCTGCACGGTCGTGACCGGCAGCCCGAGGGTTTGGGCATACCGGGTGGAAGCGTAGTCGGGATGGGCATCGCACACGACACGGGAAACGCGCCCGCCATACAGCGATCCCAGCAGCGCCACCGTCCGGCGAAATGCGTCCATCGAAACCGGATTGGACAGGTCGCCGATGTGCGGACTCAGCACCACGTTGTTCCCGGCCGTCACCGCGACCGTGTTTTTCAGATGGCCGCCGACGCAGAGCAAAGGCTCCGCGGGTCCGATGTCGGACGGCAACGCGAACGGCGACGGGGCGAAGCCGCGGGCGCGCCGCAGGACCACCTGCGTGCCGGCCGCCCGGCGTACGACGGAATCGTCCACCGGCCGGGCGATGGGCCGATCGTGCATCAGAAACAGGTCCGCGATCCCCGCCAGCCGTCGCTGCGCCTCGGCGTTGTCCGTGCAGAGCGGTTCTTCCGAAAGATTGCCGCTGGTTGCCACCAGCGCGCGGCCGACTTTTTCGAGCAGCAGGACGTGCAGCGGCGTGTACGGCAGCAGCGCGCCGACCCACGGATTTGCGGGAGCGACCGATTCGGCCAGCCGCGGCAACTCGTCGGGCCCGGATTGGTCCCGCTCCTCCCGCCGGGAGCGTCGGCTGGCGGCGGGCGGATCGCCGGTGGGGTCAACGCCCGGCCGCCGCCGCACGAGAACGATCGGCGCCGCCGGCGAACTGAGCAGCCTGCATTGTTCATCGTCGACCAAGGCCGCTGCCCGCAGGGCGTCCACCGACGGGAACATCACCGCCAGCGGCTTCTCCTCGCGATGCTTCCGGCGCCGCAACTCGCCCACCGCCGCCTCGTTGGCGGCATCCACCATCAGATGGAATCCTCCGAGTCCTTTCACCGCCACGATCCGGCCGGCGCACAGGGCTTCCGCCGCCATCGCGAGCGCGGCGTCGCGGCTCGCCAGCGAGCGGCCCGCCCCATCCAGCAGTTCGACCTGCGGCCCGCAGGCCGGGCAGGCGTTGGGCTGGGCGTGATAGCGCCGGTCCGCCGGGTCCTCGTATTCGCGCTGGCAGACGGGACACATGCGAAAACCGGCCATGGTCGTGTGCCGCCGGTCGTACGGCAGTTCGTGGAGAATTGAATAGCGCGGTCCGCAGTTGGTACAGTTGATGAAGGGATAACCGTGCCGGCGGTCGGTGGCATCGAAGAGTTCCCGCCGGCAGTCATCGCACAGGGCCAGGTCAGGCGTGACGGCGGCCGTGGGCGGCGTCTCGGAAGAGGCGCTCGGCACGATGACAAAGCCGGGACCCGGTGCCTCAGCGGCGCGATCGATCTCCGCGACCGGGATCGAGGTCACGGCGGCAATTCGCGCCGCCGGCGGCACCTCCGAGCGCAACCGGACTGCGAAATCCTCCAATACCGAGGCCGGCGCACGGGCGCGGATCGTGACTCCGTGGCCGTCATTGCGAACCCACCCGCACACCCCGAGGCGCGCCGCCAATCGTGCCACAAACGGCCGGAACCCCACGCCCTGCACGGTGCCGGTTACGACAAAAACACGGTCGATCGAGGCCTCAGGACACATGTCTCACTGCCGGAAAACCCTCGTGAGCCGGCACGATTGCAGGAGCCGGCTTCCCGGCGATTTGAGGTGTCGGAGCCTGTTGACAGGCGATGAGAGGTGTCGCCGCAAGCAGGCTCATGTTCGGTCACACGAGCGCCCGCAGATAGGCGAGCCAAGGGTCGAATCCTTCGCCTGTCCGGGCGGAGAGTTCGAAGACGTCAGCCAGGGGCGCCACCCGCCGGATGTTGGCCAGCGCCGCCGCGCGATCGAAACCCAGGGCGGCCGCGACATCGATCTTGTTCAGGATGACCGCATGGGCGCTGGTAAAGATCGGCGGGTACTTGAGCGGCTTGTCTTCGCCTTCGCTGCACGACAGGAGCGTGATCCGGCGGTTCTCGCCGAGGTCGAATGAAGCCGGGCAGACCAGATTGCCGACGTTTTCAACGAACAGCAATCGGACGCCCTCAAGCGGCAGTGCCGCGAGCCCCCGCGCGATCATCGAGGCGTCCAAATGGCAGGTGCCTCCCGTGGTGATCTGCGCGACCGGCAGTCCGGCGCGCCGGAGCCGCCGCGCGTCGTTATCGGTCTCGAGATCGCCGACCAACACGGCGCAGCGCACGTCTCCCGCCAGGGCGTCGAGGGTGCGTTCCAGCAGCGCCGTCTTGCCCGATCCGGGGGAGGAGACGAAATTGAGGGCGCGGATTCCGCGCGCGCTCAGGAAGGCGCGATTCTCCGCGGCGTGCCGGTCATTTTCGTCGAGCAGGCGCGCTTGCAGCTCGACGGTCCGCCTGGCGCCGGGCAGCGGATCCCCCGGCGGCGTCAACGGCGTGTCGTCCGGCTCGCGCACGTCCACGAGGATCACGCTGCCACCGGCCGTGGCGCCGGCGGGAATTTGCCTGGGGTCTTGGTGGGGCATGGGAGTCAGACCATTTCGAGGCGGACCAGATCGAGTTCACGGCCCTGCTTGACGGTGGCGCACAACCGACCGCAGACCGGGCACTCAAAAAAATGGTTGGTGTCGGGTACGAAGTCCTGCTGACAGTCGGGACAGTAGGCCAAGGCGGCGACGGAGTCAATTTGCAGGGTGGCGCCCTCGGCCGGGGTGCCGGGCAGGATCGCGGTAAACGCAAAACGCAACGCCTCCGGATCAACCCCCGACAGCGTGCCCACGCGGATCACCATGCCCAGTACCCGCGTGGCCCCGGCTGCCGTCGCCCGGGTCAGCGCCACGTCCAATGCTGATTCGGCGATGCCCAGTTCGTGCATAAGCGCCACGTTGGCTTCGCTCCTCTGAAAGTCGAGCCGGCATGTCAGTCTGGAAGAAGAATAATTTATTCAATGACCTATTGGTCTTATATTGCTTGAGGGAAATTGGGCGGTGGCCACTATTGCATTAGACTATATTCCCGCCCCAAAAACCCTCGCGCCGTCCGGTGCGATCAGCCAAGGATCGTCATGAAAATGCTGGAATCCCCGCCCCGGGCCGCTGGTCCGACGATTTGGGAAGAAATGCAGGCGCGCGGCGTGAGCCGGCGTGATTTCATCAAGTTCTGCACGTGGATGACGGCCTTCCTCGGCCTTGAGTCGAGCGGCGTGGCCCAGGTCGTGCAGGCGCTCGAGAAGAAGCGGCGCCTGCCCGTGGTGTGGCTGCATTTCCAGGAATGCACCTGCTGCAGCGAGTCGTTCATCCGCTCCTCGCATCCGATCGTGGCGGACATCCTGCTCGACCAGGTGTCCCTGGATTACACCGAGACCCTGCAGGCGGCCGCCGGTTTCCAGGCGGAGGAGTGCCTGCACCGCACGATGAAGGAACGCCACGGCGAATACCTGCTGATGGTCGAGGGTTCGGTGCCCATGGCCGATGACGGCGTTTACTGCGTCATCGGCGGCCGCACCGCGCTCGACATCGTGCAGGAGGCCGCCGACGGGGCGAAGGCCGTGGTCGCCTGGGGCAACTGCGCCTGCGCGGGCTGCGTCCAGGCCGCCCGACCGAATCCGACGCGGGCCACGCCCATCCACAAGGTCATCACCGGCAAACCGATCATCAACGTGCAGGGCTGCCCGCCGATCGGCGAGGTGATGGCTGGCGTCGTGGTCCATTTGCTGACCTTCGGCCGCATCCCACAGCTGGATGCGCTCGGACGCCCCGAGGCGTTCTACTCGCGGCGGGTGCACGACACCTGTTACCGCCGGCCCTATTACGATGCCGGCCTCTTCGTCGAGTCCTTCGACGACGAGAACGCGCGCCGCGGCTTCTGCCTCTACAAGATGGGCTGTCGCGGGCCGACGACCTACAATTCCTGCGGTGTGATCCGCTGGAACAATGGCGTGAGTTATCCCATCCAGTCCGGCCACGGCTGCATCGGCTGCTCCGAGGCGGGCTTCTGGGACAACGGGCCGTTCTACCAACGACTCGCCAGCTTCCCCGGCTTCGGCATTGAGACGACGGCCGACCAGATCGGCCTTACGGTCGGTGCGGTCACCCTCGCGGGCGTTGCGGCCCATGCGGTTCTCACCAACGTCCGCAAACATCGGGAGATCGGCGAACACCCGGGCGAATCGGCCAGCCTCGCGCCGCCGCCCGCCGTGGCGGAATCCGACGACCAGGCCAAGGAGTAAACCATGAGCACACGCATTGTTGTCGATCCCATCACCCGCATCGAGGGTCACCTGCGCATCGAGGCCGAGGTCAAGGACGGCCGGATCACCGACGCTTGGAGCGCCGGTACCATGGTTCGCGGCATCGAGACCATTCTCAAGGGCCGCGACCCGCGCGACGCCTGGGCTTTCACCGAACGCGTCTGCGGCGTCTGCACCACCGTGCACGCGCTCGCCTCCGTACGGTCGGTCGAGGATGCCTTGGGTGTCGCCGTTCCACCCAACGCGGAATTGATCCGCAACCTGATGTTTTGCGCCCAGTATCTGCAGGACCATGTGGTGCATTTCTATCACCTGCACGCGCTGGACTGGGTCGATGTGGTCAGCTCCCTGAAGGCCGATCCGGCCGAGACGTCGCGCATCGCCCAGAGCATTTCGCACTGGCCCAAGAGCTCGCCGCAGTATTTCCACGACCTCCAGAAACGCCTGACAACATTCGTAGAGAGCGGCCAGCTCGGCATCTTCGCCAACGCCTACTGGGGCCACCCGGCCTACAAGCTGCCGCCCGAGGTCAACCTCATCGGCGTCGCCCACTATCTCGAGGCGCTCGAGTGGCAGAAGGAGATCGTGAGGGTTCACACCATCTTCGGCGGCAAGAATCCGCATCCCAACTACCTCGTGGGCGGCGTGCCCTGCGCCCTCAACATCGACGAGGCCAACGCCATCAACGCCGAGCGCCTCGCCTACGTCGGCCGGCTGTTCGAGGAGGCGGCCCGGTTCGTGGAGCAGGTCTACCTCCCGGACCTGCTCGCCATCGCGCCGTTCTACCTCGACTGGACCCAGATTGGCGGGGGCGTGTCCAATTACCTCTGCTACGGCGACCTGCCGACCAACGGTTTTGCCGACGTGGCGCGCTTCAAGTTCCCGCGCGGCGCCGTGCTTGACCGCGATCTCAGCACGGTGCATCCCGTCGATCCGCACGACCCCGACGGCGTGCGGGAGTCGATCAATCACTCGTGGTATTCCTACGATGGGGGCGACGACAAGGCGCTGCATCCCTGGGACGGCGAGACGAAGTTCAACTACACCGGGCCGAAGCCGCCGTATGAGAATCTGAACGTCGACGGCAAATATTCCTGGCTGAAGACTCCGCGCTGGAAGGGCCACGCCATGGAGGTGGGCCCGCTCGCGCGCATGCTCGTCGGCTACGCGTCCGGGCAGGAGGAGATCAAGGAGGCGGTGACCGAGACCCTCGCGGCCCTGAAGGCGCCGCCGGCGGTGCTGTTCTCAACCCTGGGCCGCACCGCGGCGCGGGGCATCGAAACGCGCCTGATCGCCCGCTGGGCCATGGAATTCTACGGCCAGCTCCTCGCCAACATCCGCAACGGCGATTCGCGGACTTTCACCAAGGAGAAGTGGGAGCGGTCCACCTGGCCGGCCGAGGCCCGGGGCGTCGGCGCCTCCGAAGCCCCGCGTGGCGCGCTCGCGCACTGGATCGTCATCAAGAACCAGCAGATTGAAAACTACCAGCTCGTCGTCCCGAGCACCTGGAACGCCTCGCCGCGCGACGGCCAGGGCCAGCGCTCGCCCTACGAAGCCGCGCTGATCGGCACGCCGGTGCATGATCCCGCCCAGCCGCTCGAGATCCTGCGCACGGTGCATTCGTTTGATCCGTGCCTCGCCTGCGCCGTCCACCTCTACGACGACCAGGGCGGCAAGGTCGGCGAGGCCTCGACCAGCCCGGCGGTCTGAAAGGAGGAATCACCATGGCTCCTGAAGCATCGCCGGCCGTCTTGTCCGCGGCGGCATCGGCACCCGCGTTCAAGCGCGTCTACGTCTGGGAACTGCCGGTGCGTTTCTACCACTGGCTGAACGCCCTCTGCGTCCTTGTGCTCATCGTCACCGGCCTGCTCATCGCCCATCCGCCGGCGCTGACGAGCGCGCGCGAGGCGTCGTTCAGCTACTGGTTTGGCGTCAACCGCTTCATCCATTTTACCACGGCTTATGTGTTCTTCTTCAACTTCGCGTTCCGCATCTACTGGGGCTTTGTCGGCAACCAGTTTTCCGACTGGCGCAATTTCCTGCCGCTGCGGCGCGCGCAGTTCCGGCAGGTGGGCGCCGTGCTCCGGGTTGACGTCCTCCAGGCGACGAACAAGCCGATCGATGCCGTGGGCCACAACGCCCTCGCGTCCTTCACCTATTTCGCGATGTTCCTGGTCTTCCTCTTCCAGGTCGTCAGCGGCTTCGCGATGTACGCCTCAATGAGCAAAGCCTGGTTTCCCCAGCTCTTCCGGTGGGCGGTTCCGCTCTTCGGTGGCGACCACGGCCTGCGCCAGTGGCACTATATGGCCATGTGGTTCTTCATCGTGTTCACGATCGTTCACGTCTACCTCGTGTTCTACCACGACTACGTCGAGGGTCACGG
Organism: Opitutaceae bacterium; assembly: GCA_035648795.1. Classification (GTDB taxonomy): domain Bacteria; phylum Verrucomicrobiota; class Verrucomicrobiia; order Opitutales; family Opitutaceae; genus Fen-1467. Next base: position 8,702 of record DASRKV010000109.1, on the reverse strand, counting down.
GGTGATGTCGTCGATGGTCGGAGGCTGGAAGTTCGTGCGTCCCGACATGCTGAAGGGCAACGGCCGGTCCTGGTTCCCGCTCTCACCCCGGCCGCCGCGGAACCCGTCGCCGCCCCCGCCACAGTGACGTTGGACCAGCCGTAACGAGGCCGCCGAAATGTGGGGCGGGATCGCCGGATCCCGCCGTTTCACCGTGACCGAAAAAACCGATCTTTGCGCGCCGACCCGACCCGGTGCGTTGCCTGCGGACGTGCTCGTGCTCGGCGTGGGCAATCTGCTCGTGGGCGACGAGGGCGTGGGGGTGCACGCGTTGCGGGCGCTCGAAGCCGAGACGTGGCCGGCGCATGTGCGCCTCGTGGATGGGGGAACCGGAGGGTTTCACCTCCTTGAATTGCTGTGCAGCCATTCCCGCATCATCCTCATCGACGCCACCCGCGATGGCGCGCCGCCCGGAACGGTCAGCCAGTTTTCCGCGCGGGTCGCCGCGGACTTTCCGCCGGAGCTCGGGGCGCACGACATTGGCCTGCGCGACCTGATTTCCGCGGCGGCGCTGCTCGGCCCCCTGCCGGAAATCGAGGTCATCACCGTCTCCATCGCCGAGCTAAAACCCATGACGCTCGAGCTCTCCGCGCCCGTGGCGGCGGCCCTGCCCGAGGTTGCCCGCCGCGTCCGCGCGTTGGTGGAAGCCCCGTTGGCCCGGGGAGCGACGAACCGTCGGGAGTCTTGATTCCGAGTCGGACGTGGATGCCGGACCACGCCGGGCCGGGTGCGGAAATCACTTCGCCGCGAAGATCTCGTCGAAGAACTGTTTCATCAGCTGCCACGAACGGCGCGCAGCCGGCTCGTTGTAGCCGATTCCCTTCAAGCCCGTCGTTGCGGCGAGGCTGTCAGCTTCCGGATTCGTGAAGGCATGGATCGCGCCGGAGTAGCTCACGAACTGGTAGTCGAATTTGCCGTCATCAAGCGATTTCTTGAAGGCCGCAATGTCCTCCGGCTTGGAGAACGGGTCGAGCGCGCCGTGGCAGATCAGGAATCGGGCGTGGTTTTTCGCAGCCGCCTCAGGTGTGGCGGGCACCAAGCTGCCGTGAAAACTGACGATCCCAACGAGAGGTGCGCCGCTGTAGGCGAGCACCTGGCAGACCGCGCCGCCGAAGCAAAAACCGATCGCGGCGACTTTCTTGTCGTCCACCAGACCGGTTTTGAGCAATTGGTCGAGCGCCGCCTGCGCGCGCTCGGCCATGAGCGGTTTGCCGTAGAACTGACCCGCCAGTTCGTTGGCCTTTTTCGGATCGGTCGTGACGACCCCGGCGCCATACATGTCGACCGCGAACGCCACGTAGCCGAGCTGCGCCAGTTGCCGGGCGCGATCTTTCGCATAGTCGTTGAGACCCCACCATTCGGGCACCACGAGCACGCCCGGGCGGAGAGCCGTCGTCTGGCCGTCGTAGGCGAGGTAACCCTCCAGTTTCACGCCGCCTTGTTCATAGGCCACGGGTTTGGTGACGAGGGCGGCGTGGGCGGTGAGCATAACCATAAAAAAGGTGAAGAGCAGGGCCAGTGTTCTCATGATGAGTGGAAGTATGCTCAAGGTCGCGGCACCGTCAAACGCACCACCCCCGGCGGTCAGCGCAAGAAGCCGACCGTATCGCCATCTCGCTCGCGTGACGCGGCGTCACGTCACTCGGGACGATTTTGCAGCGTCTGCTCGTGGGCAATCACGTCGGAGAGTGTCGTGGTCTCGAGGACGGACTGGATCTGCTGGCGGGCATCTTTCCAAAAGGTGTGGGCGGGGCAGGCGCGTTCATCCGTGCAGGCCGCCAGCCCCAGCAAGCACCGGCCGAGCCACTGGCGCGCCTCGACTGCCTCGCTGATCTGCAGCAGGGTGATGGTTTCCGGCGGCCGGGCCAGAAGCACACCGCCGCGTTTGCCGCGCATGCTTCGCACCAGTCCCGCCGCCACCAGCTCGGGCATGCGTTTGGCAAGGTACGCGTAGGGCACGCCGGCCTGCGACGCGATGCTGCGGAGGCTGGCTGGCCGGCCGCCGGGTTTATCCAGATGGGACATGGCCTCAATCGCGTATCCGGTGGTTTTGGACAGGCTCAGCATCGGTTCCAATCATTATCCCAGGCTGCCGGGAGGTCAACCGCCCGGAACATCTCGGTGATCGACCGGCCGCGAAAGTTTGCTGGCGGCTTGTCAGCCGACCCGCAGCCACTAGGTTCGTGGTGTGGCCGGTTCCATCCCCAACCCCGCGAACTATCATTGCCCGGTACCGCTGACCGGCCACAGCGAGATTCAACTCGCCCACGGCGGCGGCGGGCGGCTCACCCAGGAGTTGATCGAGCGGATTTTTGGTCCGGCCTTTACCAACCGGTCCCTCGAAGCGCGCCACGACGGCGCCTTGCTCGAACCTCCGCCGGGCGCGCGGCTCGCGTTCAGCACGGATTCGCACGTGGTGAGTCCGCTGTTTTTCCCGGGGGGCGACATCGGGCGGCTCGCAGTCTACGGCACCGCCAACGATCTCGCCATGTGCGGGGCCCGGCCGCGCTGGCTCAGCGCCGCTTTCATCCTGGAGGAAGGCCTGCCCCTCGAATTGCTGGAGCGCGTGGTCCGGTCGATGGGCGACGCCGCCCGCGCCGCGGGCGTGTCGATCGTCACGGGCGATACGAAGGTCGTGGAACGGGGAAAGGGCGATGGTCTTTACATCACGACGTCGGGCATCGGCGTGATCGAGCATGCGCTCACCATTGCCCCGGCCTCCGTGCAGGCGGGGGATGCCATCCTGCTCAGCGGCGACATCGGCCGGCACGGCATGGCAATTCTCGCCCAGCGCGAAGGCCTCGCGTTCGAGTCGTCGATCGAGAGCGACTGCGCCGCGCTCTGGCCGGCGGTCGAGGCACTGCTGGCCGCCGGCCTCGACGTGCATTGCCTCCGCGATCTCACGCGCGGCGGGCTGGCCACGGCGGTGATCGAGATCGCCGAGACGGCGGGGCTCGCGGCGACCCTGGACGAAAGCGCCGTGGCGGTCAGCGAATCGGTGCGGGGCGCGTGCGAGCTGCTCGGGCTCGACCCGTTTTACGTGGCCAACGAGGGCCGGTTTGTCGCCTTCGCGCCGGCCGCGCAGGCGGACCGCGCCCTGGCGGTTATGCAGCGCTTTGCGCCGCAGGGCGGAGCGGGCCGGATCGGGGAAGTGCGGAAGGCGCCCCGGGGCGAGGTCACGTTGCGCAGCGTGGTGGGGGTGGAACGGATCCTCGATCGCCTGAGCGGCGAACAGTTGCCGCGGATTTGCTAGCCGGCAGCCGCGCTCTGTCCTTCAGGCTGGCGGATGAAGGTGGCCGCGCCATCTCGTGATGGGGGGCGCAGGAAGGTCGCGCGTCTGGTTGCGGCAGAAAGACGAGTCGGAGGACGCCATGCCGCCGAGCGCCCCTGGCCGAAAGGCGGTCTCTGATGTCATCTATTAAATGACAACCACCGAAAGGCCCGCCCCAAAGGTTTTGTCATTTAATAGATGACAAAACCTGGAAGGTCCCGGGTGGGCCCACACGCTTTCGGAATCCGTTCTTCAAGCGGCGGGATGCGCTCGACCCCGGCCCCTCCGGATCAGGAGATTACAGGGCCGCAGCCGCATCCGTTTTTCGCAGTCGATAGCGGTAATACGCGGCGCAGGCGCCTTCGCTGGAAACCATCGGCGCGCCGACCGGATGTTCCGGCGTGCACCGGACACCGAAGGCCGGGCAGTCCCGCGGTTTCTTCACTCCGCGCATGATGAGACCGCTGATGCACTCGGTGACTTCCGGGGGCGCATCGCCGGCGATGCCAAAACGCCGGACGGCGTCGAACCCGGCGAATTCCGGCCGGAGCGCGAATCCGCTGGAGGGGATGCGGCCGATGCCGCGCCAATTGCGATCGACGACGGTGAAAACCTCCCGCATCACGCGCTGGGCGTGCACGTTTCCCTCGGGACGCACCGCGCGCGCATAGGCGTTCGCGACTTCCGCCCGGCCGGATTCGAGTTGCTCGACGCAGCCCAGCACGCCCTGCAGGAGGTCGACCGGCTCGAATCCGGTCACCACGATCGGCACGTGGAAGCGCGCCGCCAGCGGGCCGTATTCCGCCGTGCCCATGACCGTGCAGACATGGCCGGCGGCGAGGAAACCCTGCACCCGGTTGTCCGGCGCGGACAGGATCGCCTCCATGGCGGGCGGCACCAGCACATGGGAAACCAGGAGCGAAAAATTGCGCAGACCCAGCCGTCGCGCCTGCACAACGGCCAGGGCGTTGGCGGGAGCGGTCGTTTCGAAGCCGACGGCAAAGAACACCACCTCGCGGTCGGGTTGCTGCACGGCCAGGTTCACGGCGTCCAGCGGCGAGTAAACCATCCGGACATCGCCGCCGCGCGCCCGGGCGGTCAGAAGGTCCGCCCCGGTGCCGGGCACCCGCAGCATGTCGCCAAAGGAACAGACCGTGGTGCCGGGCCGCGCGGCCAGCGCGACGGCGGCGTCGATGAGTTCGACCGGCGTGACGCAGACCGGGCAGCCGGGGCCGTGCACCAGCGTGATCGTCGTCGGCAGCAACTCGTCGAGGCCGAACTTGACGATGCTGTGCGTCTGGCCGCCGCAGATTTCCATGATCGTCCAGGGGCGCGTGACGCGGCGCGCGATCGCCGCGGCCAGTTTCCGCGTCGGGGCCGCGTCACGATATTCGTCCACGAATTTCATCGCGGAAGCGGCTTAGGGCGCGGGGGGCGGTGCCGGCGACGGTGCGGCCAGCTCCGCAATCTCGCCCATCTGCTCGAGATAGGCGAAGGTTTCCGCTGCCTCGTGTTCGTCGACGACGCTCAGGGCCATGCCGACGTGCACCAGCACATAGTCGTTTACCCGCGCTTCCGGCACGCAGGCCAGGCTGACCTGCTTGACGATGCCGCCGAAACTGACGCGGCCGGTGCGCAGGTAAGGATCATCGCCGGTGATTTCGAGGATTCTTCCAGGGACAGCGAGGCACATGGGTGAAGAGGTTGAGCGGGACCCAACGAACCGCGGGCGCCACGTTGGGCAAATGGGAACGCCGGTAGGCGGGAGGTTGAGGTACGGCGTCCAGTCAGGCGGATTCGATGATCAAATTGGCGTAAGGCACGGTATCGCCGGTCCGGATGAGTCCGATGGCGTTTGGCACGCGTTTTTTGAATTCACTGTGCGGTTCGAACGTGAGCGGGATGCCTGCCAGGTGGGCGACCAGGGCTCGCTGTCGGGTCTTGTCGTTGTGCTGCCGGAATTCCTCCGCGGCGTAGACCTTGCCGATGTTGAAGTCCGGCCGGAGCGCATCGAGCACCTGGAGCACGGTGGGGATGTCGTCGACCAGCGAAATGTCGACCGTCTCGATCCGCGGCCAGAAGGGGAAGCCGCGGTCGGCGATGACGAGGGTGTTGGTGTGCCGCACTCGCGCCAGCAGGCTGAGAACCGCGGGATTGAGGATGCCGGTTTTGAGCATGGCGAAGAGAGGGAAGTTGCATATCTGCCCCAGGCCACGCAGAAAGACAAGCGCGGGAGAGCAAAGGAGCGGATCTCTTAGTACGTGATTGACATTGGGCGGGCGGAAATTCTGCTAGACCCTCCTTTTCGCCGCACTGCCCAGTAGCTCAGCGGTAGAGCAGGTGACTGTTAATCACTTGGTCGCTGGTTCGATCCCAGCCTGGGCAGCCATTTCGATTGTTTGGCACGAAGTGCCAGGAGACGTCAGAGCGTGACTTACTCCATCCGTGCCAGTCGCTTGCGCGAGTTGCTGCAATTGACGCAGAATGTCAGCGAGTGACACCACCGGACCCGAAACGCCGGGCTTTTGTGCCCCGTACTGTGCCCCGATTCCGGCCGGTGAAATCCACGGAAGTTTCGCTATCTCACGGTATAACTGCAGCGACGCAACGTCCATATAGGCCTTCGCCGTGAGATTGGCGTCTGAGTGCCCAAGGATTTCCTGCGCGGCTCGCTGATTGATGCCGTAGCGGACGCCCAGGCTTTGTATCGTCTTTCGGAACGAATGGAAATGCAGAACGCGGCCCAGGCTAGGCTCAGCACATTCCACGGCTTTGAGTCGTGGCGGTGGCGCATCAGGTACACTTGCTCCCCATCGCTGATGCTGACAGTCGTTTGGGTGTATTTCTCTTTTTCCCATTCCTTTTCCTCGGTCCGCACCGCGATAACGGTGCCCGTGAGATGAAGCCCGCCGCTAAGCTGCGCAGGCTGCGTTTTTGGGGATGCCGGCGAGGCCGGCGAATTTTCTGTGCTCATACCGCCGTCGAATGAAGATCCTCGTTGGCGGGTCCGTTCAGCACCGTGCCCAAGGGGTCGAATCGCGAGCCATGCGCGGGGCAGTCCCACGTTTTCTCGGCATCATTCCACGAAACAATGCCGCCGAGGTGTGGACACACGGCGCAGCACTCGTGAAGCGCTCCCTCCTTGTCGCGATACACGGCGACTTTCATCGGACCGTGACGCACGATGGCGCCGGTTTTCAGGGGAACGAGCTCGTCTTTCTCCAGATTCCCCGCGGTCAGCCAATCGACGTATTGCGAGGCCGTGTTAACCGCTTCTCGAGCGAAGTCAGCAGCTGCTCCCAGGGTCACCCGCGATGGACTGTATAGATTGGTCCATGGGTTCTCCCGGCCTTGGATCAGGTCGGTAATCAGAAGTCCCGCGATGGTGCCGTGCATTATGCCGGTACCCGAGTCGCCGGTGACCACATAGACGTTTTCATGGTCCAGCGGATTCCGGCCGATGAAGGCGAGCCCGTCGACAGACTCCATGATCTGTCCCGACCAACGGAACCGGACTTCGGCGGCCATCGGGAATCGCTGACGAGTCCATTGCTCCAGCCGCGCATACCGCGTGACGGCATCGTCGGCCTGACCGGTTCTGTGGTCCTCGCCACCCACGAGCAAGGTCTCCCGGGCGGGGCCCGTGCCGCCGGCCTTCGTCTCTGCGAGCCGAATGTAGTGGTAAGGATCACCGGTGTCCCAATACAAGGCCTTCGGCACCGTCCCAACCGGGACTGCGACGCCAATGACGTAGCTCCGATAGGCGGCTTGGTTCGCCTGAAGGACGAGCCGATCGTTCACCGGAGTGTTAGTTGCAATGACAATTGCTTCGCACGACACGGCACTGCCGCCACGCGTCGCGATCTGAGCAGGCTTTCCTCCGTCGAATCTTGTGGCGTGAGTCCCCGTATAGATGCGGCCGCCGTCGCGGACGATGCTTTGCGCGAGAGCCGCCAGATATTTCAGGGGATGAAACTGAGCCTGGCGTCGGAACCGCAATGCAGGGCCGGTATCAAATGGAACAGCTGGCACGCGATCGACCAACTCGGTGTTCATCAGACCGGCGTGCCGGGCCGCCGCCAATTCACGCTCCAAGAGGTCCGGCGGTTGATCCGGGGCACTGAAAAGATAGCCATCCACGCGTTCGAAATCGCAGTCGATCCGTTCCTCTCGAACAATGCGTTCGATCGTATCGATGGCCGTGGCATGACTGTCGGCGGCCAGTTTGGCGCCGCTTTCGCCATACAGATGTTCCAGTTTGAAATACCTCTTGTCGAGAACGGTGACGAGGTGTGCCGTCGTTCGTTCGGTTTCACCCGAGAAGATCGGACCGTCGTCCAGCACGATCACCGTTTTGCCGGCCTTCGTTAGGAGATACGCCGTGGTCAGACCGGCCATCCCAGCGCCGACGATACAAACATCGGCGCGCTGATTTTGAGTGAGGCTCGGGAAAGTCGGCCGCGCGGCCATGGCCATCCAAACGGAAGTAGAACGTCCGGCATGGGTGTTCATGTCGTTGGAAGTCGCAATTGGAGTCATGTCTTGAAGAAGAGATGCCGCCTTGCCGCTGGTTTCTTACACGTCAACTCATTTACGGAACATCTTCGCGATGAAAAAAATCGCCACAGCGCCGACGAGGCCGCCGCCGAAAAGAAGGTAGATTAGCGAATAGCCGATTGCGGCGATGGGCAGGAGGGCAAGGGCGAGGTCAATCATGGTAGGTATCGATATCTGTGCCTGTGTCGTTAAGGGGTCTCCGTCATCATCATTTTGGAGAACGCGCGACGCGTCAGAATGCCGACCCACGGCTAGGTAGATTGATGCGCGCCCTGCCCGGCATAGAACGTCAGCATCGGCGCAACAAACATGGAGCAACATAAACGCTGGTCCCTCACTTGTAGGGGCCGGGTTTGAAGAAAGGAATCACTTCTCCGAGCCGCAGGCCGGATGGCTACTTGCGGCGCAGCAGAAGGACGACAACGATGATGACGATAAGGAGACCGACTGAACCGCCGCCAATGACAAGGACACTGGCAAGAACCGGGGAGAATAGGAGGTGCATAGCGCTTCTGTTGTTTTGATGGTGATCCGCACACGATAGCTCGTTCAGGATAAGCGCCGGATCGGTCTTAGGCTATGCGGTGTTACCCTACCTTAGCCGCTGCCGGCTCGCAAGGTCACGGGTCCGCTCAATCTCTCTTCTTTCTGCTGGATCAACGGGGAGGTCCAAAGACGGCAGGCCAAGCCTGACGGGGTCATGTGTGAAGGGCGTGTTGCCCAAAGGGTCGCTCAGCATTGACAAGACAAAGCGTGGAAAGTCGGAATGATAATGCTGCCAAGCTCGGCGACAAAGCTGTGGATCTGGACGGAAACGGAGCTGAGAGACCGGGCT
>DASRKV010000108.1:0-11105 GCA_035648795.1 Opitutaceae bacterium | reverse complement strand
AGGCGTCGCCGGAAGGCTCAGCCGGCCGCGTTCTCCGCCTGCTTTCGGCCGCGCGTCGGCACGCCGGCCTGCCGGGCGAGTTCGCGGTGGAGGCGGCCCACGCGCTCGATCTGCCCTTTGGCGGGAAATCGTTCGTAGAAGCCTTCGTTGCGGAACGCGCGGATCTGTTCCAGCCAAGGCGCCAGGCGCGCCCGCCAGCGATCGATGCGGCCTTCCGCCGGATCGGCGTCTTGAGCCGCCAGGTCGGCGCAAACCCGGATCATCGCCTTCAGCGTGACCGCCTTGGTAATCATGTAATCGGGGCTCCCCCAGGCCTCGGCGCAGACCGACGCCGCCGCCTTCAGGAAGTCGCGCACCACGCCATAATATTGTCCGGCCCCCTGTTTGTCGGCGCCCGCCGCGGTAATCTTCGTCCAATCCAGTTTCACCCAGCGGTGGATTTCATTGAAGAGCTCAGCCTGGAGGATCCATTTCTCCTGCCTGCTCCGGCCGCCGAGGCGGTTGATCCGGTAACGCAGCGGACTGTCGGCTTCCCGATAAAGCATCTCCGCCACGCGCGCGGCAAACAGCCGGTCCGGTTCGGCCCACGACACCTTTTCATACAAGTCCACGAGGTGGCTCTTGTTGATGCGGGTGGGGGTGGAATTGATGATCACGAACATCTCGGTGGCGAAATCCTCGCTCCGGCCATCGAAGATGATGCAGGGAACCTGGATGCTCCGGGCCTCGTCCGGGTGCGTCCGGTCATAGAATTGCAGGGCGGCCAACCGGTGCTGTCCGTCGATGATCAGGTATTTCTCCTCCGGCTCCTGCAACCGGCCGACGCCGCTGCCGTCGCTCCACGCCTCAAATTTCAGCTTCTGCGGCGTGAAGAGCAAAACCGTGCCCGGGATCGGCGGCTGGCTGATGGCGGTCTCGTAGAAATTCCGGATCGCCCGGACCTTGGTGCGGGACAATTGCCGCTGAAAGGCCCGGTCGCTGCGCTCGATCCGGGCGATGAACTGCGCCACGTCGTCGTCGGCCGGCACCTCCTCCGCCTTGATCCCCTCGCCTTCCTCACTGTAGTAGCGGCTGATGAACCGTGCCTTGGCCAGGAGTTGTTCGGCCGGACAGGAGGCAAAGTAGAAAATGGCGTCTTTCTGGCGGATTTGCGTGGCAATCATGACATGATGGGAGTTGGTGGCCCGGACACAGGCCAAGCGGGAAATCGCGGTGCAAAACCTGATCTTATATGGGGAATCCGCTCCCGGCAAGTCCCGATCCGGAAGATCCTGCGCCGTGAGGTCGGAGCGGCTTTGGATCTTCCGGGAACGAGGCTGGACCATGGCGCGGAAGCCCGCAGCGTGGTCTGGTGGAGGGCTCGGCCTTGAGGCGAGCTAAGGCGGTTTAAATTGAACTGTGGCCGAGCACGCGAACGTAGCTGCGAGCGCCAGCGAACGGATGGTTTGTCCACTCGCTGGCGCTCGCGGCTACACTTTTACTGAAACCGCTCTCGGGCGCATTTATGCGAATTGTAGGAGCGAGCTTCCGCCTTCGCTGGAAGCTACGGCGGACAAGTGCTCGCGACCTGTCCTCCGCAGGCCTTGCGAAGGAGGATTCCGCGGTGAGAATCGCCTGTCCCTCGACGGTTTCGACAAGTTCACCGCAAGCATGCTCGGGACCCTGACCCGTTCGACGGTGCTCAGGGTCATCCTGAGCGACTCGACTGAGCTCGTCGAAGTCCTGTCGAAGGATGAGCCTGTCGAACGGCAAGCAGGCTCCTACACCGATCACCTCAAGGCGTTCTTGTCTACGAGCAAGGGCGAGGTTCATTGCATAGATGCGGCCAAGTCGCGCTTCGCCGTCAGCGCCGCATGGGCCTTGAGCCCGTCGAAACGGCGGCGACCGCGCGCCGCCCTCCACGCTTTGCCGCCTTCGGATTACCTTGAACCGATACCCACCTCCGCGCTACGAGGCGGGAGCGGTGGGGCCTTCGAACAATTTCGCCACTGCCTCCAAAAGCTCCGCCCGGGAGAACGGCTTGGCCAGGGTGAAGTCCGCCCCCAGATGCTGGGCGATCTTCAGGTATTCCCCCCCGAGTGTCTGCCCGACGCCGGAAATGACCATGATCTTCAGCGGCGTGTGACCGCGGCGCAGCGCCATGATCGTTTCCAGCCCGTCGCGTTCCGGCATGAGCAGATCGGTGATGAGCAGATCGAAGTTTTGTCGCCGGAAAAGGTCCAACCCGCTTTTGCCGTCATTTGCGCTCTGCACCTCGTAGCCGGCGCGCCGCAGGATCTCGCCCACCGTCAGGCGGACGGCCTCCTCGTCGTCGATTAAGAGAATCCTTTTCGAGACCGGGCTGTTCTTTGTTGGCTCCATCGAGGTAAAATCCGTTTTGACCTTCGGGCCGATGCCGAGTTATAATTGTTACTATATCCTATATCGGGAAATCCTTGCCGAACCAGGGAGGGCGGGAAAGGAAGAGGAACTAATCCGTAGGAGTAATTTCGAAAAAGCGGAACTCCGGGCTTCACAGCACTCGGACAATGTATTTTCGCCGAATACGACCGACCAGCAAGCCAAATCCTGCCGGGGCTCTGCTGCGCGACTGTCTTGGTTATGACAAGCCAATCGGCGGGATTGACGCCGGGTTAAGCGTAAAACCCGGTCGCCCTCGTCGAATAGCTCTCCGTCGTGCCCCCGGGAGCGAGAATCACCGCAGCCCGAAATCTTCCGGGGTCAGGCCGCGAGCCTTTAGCGCCTCCCGCAACGCCGCGAGATCGAGCGCCGCGCCCGGCTTGATGCCATGGTCGTGGAACCAGCCTTGGTTCATCTCGAGCGCGAACTCGAGCGCGTCGCTCCGGGAGCGGATCGGGTTCTCGTCAAAGGGCAGCAGCGTGTAGATTTCCTTCAGTTCGCCTCCGCGACTGAAGAATCCGATATCCAACGGCAGCGGCGTGTTGCGCATCCAGAAGCTCATCGGTGTCGGTTCGCGGTACACAAACAACATTCCCTGGTCGCTTCCGAGGTCGCGCCGTCCCATCAGTCCGTGTTCCATCTCGGGGGGAAAGACCGCGAGCTGCATCTGCACCGTCCGGGCCCCGATCTTGATCGCGAACCAGTCGCTCACGGTCTTCGCGGCCCGGCTCGCCTCCGCCAGATGCCGCCCGCAGCCCGGCACGACGAGGGCGAGCAGCAGCGCGCACCCCATCCTTCTCAACCGTTGCGTGGAAAATGCCCAAAACATCTTTGCGTTTTCTTCGGGTTACGTGGGTAATGCGTTGCCTCTCGTACTTCAACCCTGCTTTCACCGCCATGCAACCGCCGCCATTGCTCTATGCCGATTCGGACACCAATCCGGATCAACGCTATTTTGGGCGGATCCAGGTGCCCGATCCTTTCATTTCCTTTCGTAGCGGCAACCGGAAGATCTGCGTGGTGGGCGCCCTGGAGTTCAGACGGGTGAAACGGGGGTCCAGTTTCGATGTGGTCCTTCCGCTCGAGGCGTGGCACCGCAAAGCGCGCGAGCGCTGGCCCGATCGGCGCATCGGCCCCGCCGAGGTCATCGTGCTCCTCGCGGAACGCTACCGGATTCGCGCGTTCCGGGTGCCGGATGACTTTCCCGCCGGCGTCGCTTTCAAGCTCGTGGATCAGGGTCTCCGCATCGTCCCCGTCGTCGGGATGATTTTCCCCGAGCGCGAGATCAAGAGCCCGGCCGAAACGGCGGCACTGCGCGCGGGCAACCGCTGTGCCGCCCTCGGCATCGCGGCGGCTGAGGACCTGCTGCGCCGCGCGCGGGTCAAAGGCCGCTGGCTTTACCACCAGGGCCGAAAGCTGACGTCGGAAGACCTGAAGTTCGCCATCGAGACCACCTGCCTGCGCGCGGGCGGCGTCTCGCTCGACACGATCGCCGCCGGCGGCGACCAGGGATGCGATCCGCATGAGAGTGGACACGGTCCGCTCCGGGCCCACGAACTGATCGTTGTCGACGTCTTTCCACGCATCACGGCCACCGGCTATCACGGCGACATGACACGCACCTTCCTTCGCGGCCGCGCCTCCGAGGCGCAGCGCCGCCTCGTCGCCGCGGTCCGGGCCGGCCAGCAGGCGGCGATTGCCGCCATTCACGCCGGCGCCAACGGGCGGGACGTGCATAACCGCGTGGTGGAGTGCTTCGACGCCCAACACTTCCCCACCCGGCACACTTCGCACGGCTCGACCGGATTCTTCCACGGCACCGGCCATGGGCTCGGGCTCGCCGTGCACGAACTGCCCCGGATTTCGGGCAGTGTCGACTATGAGCTGAAACCCGGCGCCGTCGTCACCGTCGAGCCTGGCCTCTATTATCCTGGACTTGGCGCCTGCCGCATCGAGGACGTCGTGCAGGTAACGTCCGGCCGTCCGAAACTGCTTTCGCACTACCCCTACGACTGGGAGATCCGCTGATGCCCGCCGTCTTGCCCGCCAAGACCCGCCCACAGTTCCAAAAGATCGCCGGCCTCCGCGTCGTGGTCGCCGGCGACGTGCTGCCCGACCACTCCATCCGGGGCGATGCCCCGCGCATCCCGCCCGGGCAACGCTCGCATGCCTGAACTGGCGGAAGTCGAGTTTTACCGCAAACGATGGATTCCCGGACTGGGCCGGCGGATTCAGGCCGTCAAGGTTCATGCCGGCGCCCGAGTCTTTCGCGGATGCAACGCGGACCGGCTGACCCGTGAGCTCACCGGACGCATCCTGCTTTCCTCCAGCACCGCGGCCAAACAAATGCTGTTCCGCTTCAGCGGCGGTCGCTGGCTGGGAATTCACCTCGGCATGAGCGGCGAATTGCGCTGCGAGCCCGCGGGGTATGTGCCGCAGAAACACGATCATCTCGTGTTCAGCCAGAGGGAACATAGCCTGGTGTTCGAAGATCCGCGCATGTTCGGCCGCATCTCGCTCGCCGCGGGCTCCGGCCCCCCGGCGTGGTGGCGGCGGCTGGCTCCGCCCATTCTTTCCGAGGCATTTACGGTCGAAGCCGTCGCCGAGTTTCTCCGGCGGCGCCGAGGCGCACCCATCAAGGCGGTCTTGCTCATGCAGCAACGGTTTCCCGGCATTGGCAACTGGATGGCCGATGAAATACTTTGGCGCGCGGCTCTCCATCCGCGGTGCCCCGCCGGTTCGCTTACTGCGGTTGAAACGCGCACGCTGTGGCGCGAAAGCCGCCGGGTATGCCGGCTCGCGCTGGCGGCGATCGCCGGGCGGGGCAAGGTGGTCCCGCCTGCGCTCAACGCCTGGATTCCCGACAACTGGCTGTTCAAACACCGATGGGAAGATGGCGGTCGTTGTCCGCGCACCGGCGTGAAATTGATGCGGGCTCAGATCGGTGGCCGCACGACCTGCTGGTCACCCGCGCGACAGAAACTCCGATAGAACTCCGATAGGGACAGGCCCCAACGGAGAGGGACAGGCCAAAAAAGAACGCCGCCGACAGCGCAGGTTTGAGGGACAGGCCCAAGAAAAAGGCATCTCCGGAGCCAGGGACAGGCGAATAAAAGGATCCACGGATGGGGACAGGCCCCAAAAATCAATCAATAAGTAATTGATTACAAGTGTAATATAAACAAATCAACCCATAGTTGAATGTCGGGCTGGCCATTCCGTCGATGACTGGGAATTTCCAATAAACTCACAGAAAACTCGACGATTTCCTCCGTCGGTGCCATCGTTCGCCGAGTCCGCCGTTCTCTGTCGCCGCCTGCTGCCGGCGACCGCGGCGCCTCCAAACCCCATGTCTCAAGCCGCCTGCCGTCCCGTTCATCTACGTTGCGAGTATATTGAGAATCCGTTGGGCGTGGACGATCCCCAGCCACGATTGAGCTGGTGGCTCGACGCCGACCATCGGCGGGGCGCGCGGCAGACGGCGTTTCAGGTTCTCGTTTCCTCCGAGCCGGGCGGCACACCCCATCTCTGGGACACGGGCAAGGTATCCGCCGACACCTCGACGCACGTCGCTTATGCGGGCAAGCCCCTGCGTTCGCGCCAACGCGTGTGGTGGCGGGCACGGGTCTGGGACGAACGCGGCTGCGCGACCGAATCCACCGAACGGGCGTGGTGGGAAATGGGTCTGCTCGAATGCGGCGATTGGAAAGCGCAGTGGATCAGCGGCACGCTCACCGGCGGCCGCTGGACCAGCGTCCCCGCGCCCTACCTGCGGCGCACCTTCTTTATCGGCGCCCGCGTCGCACGTGCGCGCCTCTACGCCACGGCGCTCGGCGTCTACGAGGCGCGCCTTAATGGCCAGCGCGTGGGCGACCTGCAACTGGCGCCCGGCTGGACCGACTACCGCCGGCGCGTCCCGTATCAGTGCTTCGATATCACGCCGCTGGTGGTCGTAGGCGACAACACCGTCGGTGCGATTCTCGGCGACGGTTGGTATTGCGGGCACATCGCCTGGCGGGGGCGGCAGCTCTACGGCGATCGGCCGAAATTCCTGGCGCAACTCGTCATTGATTACCTCGACGGGCGTTCCGAGATCATCGGCACCGACTCCACCTGGAAATTCGCCTATGGGCCGCTGCTGGCCAGCGATCTGTTGATGGGGGAGAGCTACGATGCGCGCCTGGAGTTCCCCGGATGGGACAAGCCGGGGTTCGATGACCGGGGCTGGCAACTCGCGCGCCCGGGCAACGCCCATGAGATCGCGCTCGAGGCCATGCGCGCTCCGCCGGTTCGCGCCCTGCACGAACTCAAAGCGCGGGCGCTCCCGGCGGTCCCCGGGCGCCATTCGCAGATGCTCCGCCGCTATGACTTTGGCCAGAACATGGTCGGCCGCGTGCGCCTCTGCGTGAAAGGTCCCGCCGGGGCCACCGTCACGCTCCGGCACGCCGAGATGCTGGAGGCGGACGGACGGCTGCATTGCGCGAATCTTCGCACGGCCCGGGCGACGGATTATTACACGCTGCGCGGCGAGGCCGCCGGCGAGGTTTTCGAACCGCGCTTCACGTTCCACGGCTTCCGCTACCTCGAACTCGAAACCCATGGTCCGAACGTCGCCATCGAGGACCCGGTGGGCGTCGTGCTTCATTCCGCCCTGCCGCTGACCGGCGAGTTCTCCTGCTCCGATCCGCTCGTCAATCAGCTGCAGAAAAACATCCTGTGGAGCCAGCGCGGCAATTTCGTCGCCGTGCCCACGGACTGTCCCCAGCGGGACGAGCGCCTGGGGTGGACGGGGGACGCCCAGGTGTTCGTTCGCACCGCCGCGTTCAACATGGAGGTCACGAGCTTCTTCAGCCACTGGCTGCAGAATCTCGCCGATGCCCAGACGGTGCGCGGCACGATTCCCGCCGTCGCGCCCGCGACCGACGACCTTCACTCCGACGGCGGACCCGCCTGGGCTGATGCGGTGACCATCTGCCCCTGGACGGTTTATCTGTGCAGCGGTGACCGCCGCGTCCTGGAACGATGCTTTGCGACCGGCGCGCGATTCGTCGATGAGTTGCGCGCGACCAACCCCACTCTCATCCGCCGCAAAACCGTCCACAATTTCGAGGGTTATGGCGACTGGCTGGCGCTGGACGACAGCAACAAGGTCGACGGCGGCACGCCGAAGGAGCTGATCGGGACGGCCTATTTCGCCCACAGCGCGCGGTTGGTGGCGGCCATGGCGCACGTGCTGGGAAAAAAGGAGGAGGCGAAGACTTACTCCGCGCTGGCGGACGCGGTCCGCGCGGCGTTCCAGCGCCGATTTCTCACCCGCAAGGGCACGCTCACGGCCCCCACGCAGACCGCGTGCGCCCTGACGCTGCATTTCGACCTGGTGCCGGCCAGGCTGCGCGCCCGCGTCGCCGCCGATCTCGTCAAGGATATCGAACGCCGCGGCTGGAAGCTTTCGACCGGATTCGTGGGCTCCTCGTACCTGCCCCACGTTCTCACTGCCACCGGCCATCTCGATGTCGCCTTCCGCCTGCTCCACCAGAAGGAATGGCCGTCATGGCTGTATGCCGTCACCCAGGGCGCCACCACGATCTGGGAGCGGTGGGACGGCTGGACCCAGGAACGCGGCTTTCAGGATCCCGGCATGAATTCATTTAATCACTACGCCTACGGCGCCATTGGCGCCTGGTTGTATGCCGTGGTGGCCGGCATCGAGCTCGACCCCCGCGAACCGGGCTACAAGCACATCCTGCTCCAGCCGCACCCCGGAGGCACCCTCGTCTCCGCCCGCGCGAAGCTCGCCTCGCCACAGGGGGAGATTGTCAGCGCCTGGCGGTCAGCGCCCCGCCGCTTCGATTGGGACGTCATTGTGCCGGCCAACGCCACCGCCACCGCCCAACTGCCCGTGCCGTCCACGGCCCGCGTGACGGAAGGCGGCAAACCGTTGCACCGCGCGCCGGGCATCAGCCGGATCGCGCGCACCCGGGAGGGGGTTACGTGCGAGCTGGCCTCCGGCCGCTATCGATTCACCGCGGAGTGGACCGACAAGAAAATTCCCGGCGGTCAAGCGCGGCCACGGGCAGACAGCGGCAAGCGACAAGCCAGGAGCGGCAAGCCCATGCACGGCCTCCTGATTTCCACATAGCATCCACCCGCCAGGACCCTGGGGCCGGGGTCCGCAACCCCGGCTACAAAGGACTGTTTTCCGGCAGTCGCCGCAAGGCCGACGCGCGCTCGCCTTCCTATTCTCCGCCGTCCATCGTCCGGCTCTCTTCTGATGCGGAGTCTTCAATCTCATTTCTCGCGGTTGCCGCCGGCCGGGTCCGACTGCAGGGTCCGCCGTCCCGAAAAGAACCAGGCATGACCTCCGTGCGCCAGCGGCTCGATGAACTGCTCGTGCAACGCGGTCTGGCCCCGTCCCGCGCGCAAGCCCGGGCCCTGATCATGGCCGGCCGCGTGCTCCACGGCACGGAGCGGCTCGACAAGCCCGGCAAGGAATATCCCGCGGAGATTGCGCTCACGCTGGAACAGCCGCCGCGCTTTGTCAGCCGCGGAGGCGAGAAGCTCGATGGTTTCCTGCGGCAATTCAGCGTTGATCTGCGGAACGCCCACGTGCTCGACGTGGGCGCGTCCACCGGCGGCTTCACGGATTGCGCGCTGCAGGCCGGCGCCGCCGATGTGACCTCCGTGGACGTCGGCCGCAATCAACTGCACCCGCGCCTGCGCACCGATCCGCGAGTCACCAGTCTCGAGAAAGTCAATGCCCGCCATCTGCAACCGGGCGGCCTTCCGCGCGCCGAATACGATGTCGTGGTGATGGATCTTTCCTTCATCTCCCTCAAGGCGGTGCTCCCGGCCGTATGGCGTTTTTTGCGTCCCGGCGGCCTGCTCATCGCCCTGGTGAAACCGCAGTTCGAAGCCGGCAAGGCCGCGGCGGACAAGGGACGCGGCGTGATCCGCGATCCCGCCGTGCAGGCGGAGGTGCTGGCCGGGGTCACCGCGTTCGCCCTGCGCGAACTGCCCGACGCCGTCTTGCTGGGCTCGATGACCTCCCCGCTGACCGGCGCCGACGGCAACCGGGAGTTTCTGCTGGGGCTGCGGCGGACGGCGTGAAATCTTCGCCCCGGTCCCACTGGATCATCCCATGCGCTCAGGTAGGCATTCCGGGTTTGAAGCCACCCCGGCAATGTTGCTTAGTGTTCCTTGATGGCCCAAACCCTCCGCACGATGCAACCAATCCGTCGTCTCGCCTTCGTGGTCAACGAGCACAAATCCGGGGCGCCCGAACTGGGGCGGCTGCTCATGGCGACGGCGCGCGCGGCCGGGGCGGAGATCGACCACACGGCGCGCTTTCCGCTGCCGGAAGGATTCCTCAAGGAGTTTGACGCGTGTTGCGTCATCGGCGGGGATGGCACGCTGCTCGGCGTGGTCGCGGAAGCCGCGCGCGAACAAGTGCCGGTTATCGGCGTCAATCGGGGCGGCCTCGGCTTTCTGACCACCTTTTCCGCCGAGGAGGCGCGGGCGCACTTCGCCGAGTTGCTGACCGGCGCCTACCGGATCGCCACGCGCGCCTTGCTCGACTGCTCAACCGGCCCGGACCAGCACGATCTCGCGCTCAACGACGTGCTGATCAAGGACGAGGTCAATTCGCGGCTGGTGCGGCTGGAGGTGCTGGCCGGCGACGAGCTGGTCACCGCCTACTATTGCGACGGCCTCATCTTTACCACGCCGACCGGCTCCACCGCCTACAACCTGTCGGCGGGCGGCCCTCTCATCTACCCGACCGCGGACGTCATCGCCCTGACGCCGGTCTGCCCGCATACGCTGAGCAACCGCTCGATCATCTTCCGGGACGACGTGAAGCTACGCGTCTACAACCGCACGACGCACTCGCGACTGCTCGTCGCCATCGACGGCCAGCGCAACCTCACCTTCTGCCAGGGTTCGCCGGTGGAGATCTCGGTTTCTCCGCTCAAGCTGGCGCTCGTCCAGCGCGCCGACTATTCACATTTCGCGGTCGTCCGCACGAAGCTGCAGTGGTCTGGCGGCGCCGCCTCTGCCGCGGGCTGAGCGATGCCGGGTCTGCCGCCACGGACGGCAGGCGACGCAGAATGTCGAAATCAGGAAAGCCGATTTCCGCCTTCAGCGCCTCCTTGCGATCACACCTTCCGGATTTTCTCGCTCATGGCTTACAGCTTTGAGCCTGCAGCTCTCTCCGCGCTCGCAGCCACGAACAAGCAGTTGCAGGCGACAAGCTATAAGCGGCAAGCGCACACCGGATTTCCTGATTTCCCATAGGATTCACTCGCTGGTGCTCGCGGCCACGGACAAAGCCGGACCCCGCAAAACCCCGGCGCAGGCCGGGGCTCGCAGGGGGGGGGGATCACCGGATTCAAACCCGCCGCGGTCCATTCGCGTCGGGAGACAACCGTCAGTCGTGGTCAGGCGGCGGCGCGTCATCGGCCTCGGGTTCCGGGGCCTGTTTCCCGGCGTCCAGAGCTTGTTTCCCGGCCTCCCGCGCTGCCTTTCGTTTCGCGGCGGCCGCCTGGCGCTTCTCCTCGTCGGCCTTGGCCGCGGCGAGTTCGTCCTCGTCGAGCTTGCCGTTCTTGTTGCGGTCATAACGGGCGAGCTTCTTCGCTTCGGCGGCGGCCGCCGCGAAACGAAAGGCAGCGCGGGAGGCCGGGAAACAAGCTCTGGACGCCGGGAAACAG
>DASRKV010000107.1:0-11117 GCA_035648795.1 Opitutaceae bacterium | reverse complement strand
CATTTGTTGATGATGGACCCGACAACGCTCGCGAGATATGGGGTTTTACCCGCTGAAAGCTGCTTGCGTCGGATTTAGCGGACTGACTGGAGATCTGCACGGCTGTAAAACCACGACGCCGGTCAGCAGGGATTTTCGGTGTCAGAGGATTCTGTAGCGAGTCGCAACAGGAGCCGGATGCTCACCGGGCGCTTCCCGGCTGCTATCTTCTGGTGGATCTGCTGGATGGCCTGAGGAGAAATTCGGTTGAGGGTCAGCAGTTGGGTGACGCGCGCCCGGGTGAGACCTTCCCGGCGGGCGATGTCAGCGCGGCGGAGAGATGGGTTGCCTGCCAATTCTTCCATCCAAGATCTCGCCCGCATTAGTGCTTCATTGATAATATCTTTCCGTTGGCCGCCGGGACCTGGAAGTTCTGGTCCCGGCTCGGGCAAACGGAATTCAATCGGGGCGATACAGAAGGGTAGGATGCCCGATTTTTAGTCTGGGATGCCGACCAAAAACTGCAGGCGGACGGGCCTGGAAAAGTTCGTATATAGCCGTGCTTCGCCCAGCCAATCTCGCGAAAGTCGAACCATTGGCCGAATCGGTGAACGCATCTGATAGTAAGGTGCGTTCGGCTAGGAAGATCTTAATCGAGAAGCGTTTGGTTCCGATTTCCGGCGCAGTGGCTATCGAACCGCCATGGATTCCGGTTTCGTTTCCGGTCCGCGGCTGAACCACTAACTGATCGACGAACGGGGGCGCGCAGAGTTGATTTATTCTGGCATGCCTCGATCGCTTCGGGACATTCATCGGCTCCGTTTGGCTCAATCAGAACTTCAGGAAGCGTAGCGTCGGCGTGATATGGCCGCCGCCGGCGAGGTTGACGCCGAAAGCGGTGCTGTGGACGATCCCGTACTCCTGCTTGATCATCACGAGCAACAGGTGCCCGTCGCGGTCGAAGGCGACGGTGCCGGGGCCGGGTTGGCAACCGGTCTCCTGCGAGAGCTGCGACCGGGCGCTGGTATCCTTGCTGACGTAGGTCTTGCGGCCGGCGTTGTTGGTGACGTTCACCGGCACGCTCCATTTCCCGTCGCCGGTGCTCATCGAAACGAAACTGTCGCTGCTGCCGCGCTCGCCCGTGTCGTTCATCTGCATGATGGCGACCATGCGGCCGCCGGGGCCCTGATAGGCCTGGAATCCGTCGATGCCACCGTTCAGGCCGACGGCAGCACGGATCACAGTGGGCTCGTCTTCGCTTTCCAGCAGGTAGTCGCGGATGTTGGGGTGTTCGCCTCCCAGGTAGAGGGCGATGACATGCCGCTTGCCCTTGGCATCGAGCAGCAGTGTGGGGATGTCTCTCGCGGCATGAAACGAGAGTTCGGGTAGCTTGATGATCTGCCCGGTCTTGCCGTTCTCCATCAGTTCATAATCGGGCGGATGCGGGTTGGCGCCATACATCGTTCCGGTGACGGAGGCGACAAAGTGCGCCGTGCCGGCGGAGTCGAAATAACCGTTGAGCGTGTCCAGATCGTCGCAAGAGGGCTGCGCCCAGCCCCCCTTGCCAACGGTGCCGATGACCGGCAGGAACACCTCGCGCGGGTTGCCGGCGGTGGCGCCGTCGAGGGTGGACTGGAAGACGAGGCCATTGCCCACGCCAGGAAAGTGCGTGTGGTTGCTCGTGAGTTCCGGATGCCACTTGTCCGGCAATACGTTCCATATGACCTGTGCGCGACCGGCGGCGTCCACCGCGGCGAAGAAAGAGCGCGCGGAATCCTGTTGCGTTTCCTGGGTGCATAGCTCGCTGACCGGCTTCCCCTTGCTCCACTTGCCCCCTTCCAGTTCGCGGAACCACAGGTTGGATCTACAGCCGCTCGGGTCGGTGGTGACCGTCCCCGCCCAGTTCTCATTGATCGCAGCCCGCCAGATCACATAGACCCGGCTCCGCGCATCCGCCAGTACCTGGCAGCGGCCGACGTCGATGCCGGGCATGTCCTCGGAAAGGTTCTTCGCTTCGGTCCAGGTCTTGCCGCCGTCGGCGCTGCTTCGGTGGTAGACGGCGAGTGCGTGGGTGGTCCGGTGGCTCTCAACGAACGCGACGTGGATCGTTCCATCCGGCGCGACGGCCATTGACGGGCTGCCGATCGCCACGTCGTGTTGCGAGAGTTTGAGGCCGTCGATGCCGCTGCCATTCTTGTTGGCGACGATCGGGGTGCCATCGGCTGCTTTGACGACGAGGTCGGACTGGTCGAGCGGGCGAAGCGGAACATTGATCGGTGCCGGCTGCGCCCGCGATCCCGACGCCAAGAGCTCCAGGACAGCCGCCGCCAAAACGAGAAATCGTGAGAAGTTATTCATCGGAGCTTTCTTACCCCTCGTTACGTTGAATCCGCCCACTAGCAAATCGACATCCCATTCATTAATGGACTCGTGATGCCGGTCCGCAGGCAAAAGGACGGCCGGCCTGGAACGGAGCCGATCATCGCCCCGTGCGTGGCGCGGGTATCGGGCGCAGAATCAGTACAGGCGATGGACATTCCGGGGCGGCGTGGCGAAACTGGCATATGGCAGACATCGTCGGGGACCGCGCAGAATTCACCGCGACCGATGACTCCTTGCCACCGATATTCCGGGATACGTCGGCCCAACTTGTCCCTTGGCCAGTCTGTGCTATTATTCCTGGGGTGAATCCACTGGTGTTCGATGACCTGAAGCGCTTGCCCGTGATTGAGTTCTATGAGGCGGCGTTCCGCAAGGCGACCGGGGTGCCGCTCAGGGTCGTCCCGCCCGGCGAGCCCAAGCAGCGTCTGGATCTGGGCGCATCGGAGAATCCCTTTTGCACCCTGGTGGCTGCCACCCCGGAGGGTTGTGCGGCGTGCCTGGAAACCCAGGTGCGCGCTGTCCGCTATGCCGGGAGAAAACTTGTGGCGCAGCAGATCTCCTGCTTTGCCGGCCTGACGGAGGTCGCAGTGCCGGTGATGATCGGCGGCCGGCAGATCGCGACGCTGATGAGCGGCCAGGTGCTGCGCCGCGAACCGACCGAGCGCGATTTCACACTGGTGTCCCGGATGGTCACTGACGGCGCAAACAGCGATTGGGAGAAAAGGGCGCGCCGGGCGTATTTTGAGACGCCCGTCGTCACGGCGGATCGATTCGAAGCAATCATCCAGCTCCTGAACGTTTTTG
Organism: Opitutaceae bacterium; assembly: GCA_035648795.1. Lineage (GTDB taxonomy): Bacteria > Verrucomicrobiota > Verrucomicrobiia > Opitutales > Opitutaceae > Fen-1467. Next base: position 7,952 of record DASRKV010000107.1, on the reverse strand, counting down.
CGCAATATCTGGCGGACTATGCCGGGCGCCACGCCATCGCCAGTAACGCGAATGAGCCCGCCGCGGTGGTGAATGCCAAGCGGTTTGTGCAGGCGCACCTTGACGAGCCAATCACCCTGGCGCAGGTCGTGGAACACGCGCGGGTGAGCCGGTTCTATTTCTGCAAGCTCTTCAAGAAGGCCACCCGAATGACCCTGACCGAATATGTGGGCCGGGTCCGCGTCGAAAAAGCGAAGACGCTGCTGGTCGATCCGACCCTCCGCATCTCCGAGGTCGTTTTTGCCGCAGGTTTCGGCTCCATCCCGAATTTCAACAGCGTGTTCAAACGGCACGTGGGCATGGCGCCCAGCAAGTACCGGCAAACCCTGCGCTCGCCCTCGTTGATTTGAACGAAAAGCCGGCCAAACGCTGCCGGCCACACCAATAGGCCAGAAGAAAACGCCAATGGGCAAGTGGCAGGCCGGGCTTTGGACCTGCTATCATTCGTCACCGTGTTTCGACGATCAATCCCCACATCTCCCTGCCGTCCTGCCGCCGGCATTGGGCCGCGGGACCCAGGATTCTATCTCCATGACGACTAAATCTGTCGGTGCCATTGTGACTGTGCTTGTACTGACCGGGGTGGCCCTATGCCGCGCTGCCGATGATGAAATCGATGCCGCGACCAAGGCGCGGATCGCCGAGTTCGACAAGAGACCTTCGACAATCGACGTCTCCCATTATCCCAAAGGGATCCAAGGGAACTACACGGTCTTCCGCCAGAAATGCTCGCTGTGCCACACCCTGAGCCGGCCAGTCAATTCCGATTTCGTGCTGCCGGACGAGTGGTCGCGCTACGTCAAACGCATGATGCACAAGCCCGGCTCGATGATCAGCCCGGCCGACGCGAAGAAGATCTATGCCTTCCTGGTCTACGACGCCAGCGTCCGCAAACAGGCGGCGCTGGACGCGAAGCTCGCTCCGCTGAGCGCCGAGGACAAGGCGACGGTGGCAGCCAAAATCAAGGAAGTCCACGACGAGTACGACCAGAAATAGCCACGCTGATTGAACGGGGGATTGCCGCGATGGCCATGACCTTTCCAGTCGAGCTGCCGGACGTGAACTACTTCGCCCGGCAGGTGCTGTGCCGGGAGGGCTGCCCGGTGCGGACCGACGCCGGCGGCTACGTGCAGGCCGTCTCTGAAGGGCGTTACGAGGATGCGTACATCATCGCCCGCACGCCGAATCCCTTTGCGTCCATTTGCGGCCGGGTCTGTGCCGCTCCCTGCGAGGCGAAATGCCGGCGCGGCGCGCTCGACGCGTCGGTATCGATCCGGGCCCTGAAACGATTTGTGTGCGAGAAATTCGGCGTCGAGTCGGACGATTTCGATCTCGGGCGGGTCTATCCCGAGCTGCGCAGTCCGGCCCGGGAACGCATCGGCCATGGACGGAAGGTGGCGATAATTGGCGCTGGCCCCGCCGGGTTGTCCTGCGCGCACGAGCTGGCGCTGATGGGCTTTGCCCCGACGGTCTTCGAGGCGCAGAACTTGGCGGGCGGAATGCTCGTGCTGGGCGTGCCCGAGTACCGGCTGCCCCGCGAGATCATCCGCGCGGAGATCGCGGCCATCGAGTCGCTCGGGGTGGAGCTCCGCCTGAACGCGAAGCTGGGACGCGACTTTGCTTTCGCGGACCTGAAACGGCGGGGCTACGAGGCGGTTTTCCTGGGGATCGGCGCGCACCGGAGCCGCGAGCTGGCCATCGAGGGGGTGCAACTCGACGGGGTGTTGCGGGCGATTGATTTCCTCCTGAACGTCAACCTCGGCTATCGGGTCACCCTGGGCCGTAAAGTCGTCGTCATCGGCGGGGGTAACGTCGCCTTCGACGTGGCGCGCTCGGTCGTGCGGCAGGCGGAAAAACTGTCGGGCATGAACGAGGCGGAATTACGCGCGGCGCTGCATGAGGCCGCGTCGGCGTTGGAGCAATTGACCGCGCGCGAGCCGGAGGCGCCCGACGAAGTGCGCCTCGCCCTGGATGTGGCCCGGGAGGCCATTCGCAAGGGCGTGCCCGAGGTGCACATGTACTGCCTCGAAAGCCTCGATGAGATCCCGGCGGCACGCGAGGAGATCGAGGAGGCTGAAAAGGAGGGCATCCGGCTGCACACCCGGTTCGGCCCGAAACGCATTCTGGGCGGCGACGGCAAGGTGACCGGCATCGAACTGGTCAAATGTCGCCGGGTCTTTGATGAGAACCGGCGGTTCAATCCGCAGTTCATCGAGGGCAGCGAGGAGCGCGTGGATTGCGACACCGTTGCGCTTGCGATCGGCCAGTCGCCCGACCTTTCGTGGATCCTCCCGGAGGACAACCTGAAGGTGACACCCCGGGGCGCGCTGCAGACGGATCCGCAGACCATGGCGACCTCGCGGTCTGACGTATTCGCGGGCGGCGACGCGGCGTTCGGCCCGCGCATCATCATCACGGCGGTCGCCGAAGGCAAGAAGGCGGCGAATTCGATCGCGAAGTTTCTCACCGGCCGCGCGCCCGCGGAGCCGCGGCAGGCGCGCGTGAAGATTTACAGCACGGAGCGGTATCGGATGAAGTCCGATTACGAGAAACTGGTCCGCCGGTCGCCGCCGACGCTTCCGCTGGACCGGCGCATCGGCATCGCCGAGGTGGAGAAGGTTTTTCCCGAGCCCGCCGCGCGCCTCCAGGCGGACCGCTGCCTGAGCTGCCATGTCGGTCCGGTCTTCAACGGCGACGAATGCATCCTCTGCGGCGCCTGCGCCGACGTCTGCCCCGAATACTGCCTGCGGCTGGTGGACGTGGCGAACCTGCGCGGCGACGCGAGCCTGCAGACCGCGTTTCTGGCGCGTTATGGCCGCGTGCCGGTTCCCGGCGAGCAGGGGGCGATCATCAAGGACGAAACCCGCTGCATCCGCTGCGGCCTCTGCGCCGTGCGCTGTCCCACCGGCGCGATCACGATGGAACGCGTGGAATTGGTGCCCGCCTGACATGAATTCCCCTTCTCCGAACGACCCACCGTCCCGCCGGAACTTTTTTGAGCTTACGCTGGGCTGGCTCGCGGCGACCTTTGCCGTGGCGGCGTCGTCCGTGGCGGCCGTGAAGTTTCTCACGCCCAATGTGCTGTATGAGCCAAGCCTTCGTTTCAAGGCCGGCCGGCCGGATGATTACGCCGACGGCTCAGTGACCTTTCTGGAGGACGAGCGGGTGTTCATCGTGCGCCGCGGCGGCACGTTTCAGTGCGTGTCGGCGATCTGCACCCATCTGGGCTGCACGGTGAATCGCACCCTTCAGGGCTACCATTGCCCCTGCCACGGCAGCGTGTTCAACAACCAGGGTCAGGTCCTCGGCGGCCCGGCCCCGCGCTCGCTGGAGTGGTTTCTCATGACGTTGAGCAAGGACAACCGCCTGCTGGTCGACAAGACCGAGCGGGTCGCGGCCGACAAATACCTCGTCCTGTGAATACGCCCCTGCCCAAGCGACTCTGGCACTGGTTTGAGCGCACGCGCGTCGGGCGCTCGGTCTTCCGCGTCGGTTTGCCGCAGAGCAACCTGGAACGGTCGCAGGCCATGGTATCCAGTTTCCTGTTGCACGTGCAGCCCGCCAAGGTGAACCGCCACGCGCTGAAGCCGGGCTACACCCTGGGTCTGGGCCTGATCTCGCTCTACCTGTTCCTGATTCTCGCCGTCACCGGCGTGCTGCTGATGTTCTATTACGTGCCGAGCACCGACCGCGCGTACGGGGCGATGAAGGACCTGCAGTTTATCGTCTCGGCCGGCCTCGTCGTCCGCAACATGCACCGCTGGGCGGCGCACCTGATGGTCCTCTTCGTGATGCTGCACCTCTGCCGCGTCTTTTTCACCGGTGCATACCAGCGGCCGCGCGAGTTCAACTGGCTGATCGGCACGGCGCTGTTCCTGCTGACGCTGGGACTGAGTTTCACTGGCTACCTGCTCCCGTGGGACCAGCTGGCCTTCTGGGCGATTACCGTGGGCACGAACATCGCCGGCTACGCACCGGTCGTCGGCCCGCGCCTGAAATACCTCCTGCTCGGCGGCAATGTCGTGGGGCAGGAGGCGTTGATCCGGTTCTACGCGCTCCACGTCATCGTGCTGCCCGGAATCGCGGGTCTGCTCATCTCCATCCATCTGTGGCGCGTGCGCAAGGATGGCGGGCTCTCCCGCCCGGACGAGCCAGCTGACGTCGTCGAGCAGATCGAACTCAGCCAGCTGCCGACCAACAAGTCCTACGGCCTGATGGAACTGGCGCGCGGCACCACGCCGCAGGTCGGCCGGAACCCGGAGGACGACGTGTTCTCCTGGCCGCACCTGGTATTTCGCGAGATGCTGCTGTTTCTGGCGGTGGTCGCGGTGGTGCTGTTCCTGGCGATCTTCTGGAATGCGCCCCTGGAGCAGTTGGCCAACCCGATTCATCCCCCCAATCCGGCGAAGGCGCCGTGGTACTTTCTCGGTCTGCAGGAGCTCGTCAGCTATTCGGCGTTCTGGGGCGGCGTGGTGGTGCCAGGAGTGCTCGTGGTGGCGCTGGTGCTGCTGCCCTATCTGGATCGCGGGCACCAGGGGGTCGGCCGCTGGTTCGCCCGCGAGCGGACCGTGGCCAACACGATTTTCGCCCTCTGCCTGGTGGTCGCCATCGTGCTGACGGTCATCGGCAGTTTATTCCGCGGCCCGAACTGGAGCTGGCAGGAGCCGTGGACGGAACCGCCCGCGATGACGGAGGGACCTTAACCTGGATGAACGGTTCGATGCGCAAATTCTACGCCGGTTTCACCGCGCTCGGCCTGCTGGTCGGCGGGCTGGTGATCGTCGCCTACTACAACGACCAGCACCGTCAGTGGATGGTCTACCAGCGCCAGTTCATCCAGCAGGAGATCCGCCGCGCGGCGACGCCGCTGCAGCGGGCGCTGGCGGAAAACACGCCGGTGCAGATCCGGCAGATCCTCCTGCCCGACCTCAACCGCGTGGACCGTTGCACCACGTGCCACCTGGCGGTGGAGGATCCCAGCTATGGCGGCTATCCGCAGCCGCTGGCCTATCATCCGCAGCACGATCGCCACCCATTCGAGAAATTCGGCTGCACGATCTGTCATCGGGGCCAGGGCCGCGCCACCACGGTCGCCGACGCCCATGGCAGCGTGCCGCATTGGAATTCGCCGATGCTGCCGCTGAAATACATCCAGGCCTCCTGCGGCCAGTGTCACCAGGCCGCCGACAATCCCGCGGCGCCGGAGCTGGCGCGCGGCGCGCAGGTCTTCGAAGGCAGCGGTTGCCGCGGGTGTCACAAACTCGACGGTGTCGGCGGCAGCATCGGACCGGAACTCGATAAGGTCGGCGCCCGGCGCTCGCCGGAGTGGTTGAAAGCACATTTTCTAGCCCCCGCCACCGTCACGGCCGGCTCCGGAATGCCGCCGCAGAAGTTCTCCGGGCCGGATCTCGAGGCGATCACGCTGTTCATGCTCGGCCAGACGGGCGAGACGGTGCCGGGGTTCTACGCCTCGATGAAGGTGATACCGAGCGCCAGTGAAGGCCGGCGGCTGTTTCAGCAGAAAGGTTGCATCGGCTGCCATTCCGTCGGCGGCCAGGGAGGCAAGATCGGCCCGGCGTTGGACGATGTGGGACTGCGCCGCTCGCCCGAGTGGATGGTGCAGCATTTCCGCGATCCTCAGACCGTCAGTCCCGGCACGGTCATGCCACGATTCGGCTTCACCGAGGCCGAGGCTCGGGCCTTGACGGAATTCCTGCTGCACCTGCGCGACCAGAAGATGGCGCTGACCCTTCCGTCGTTGATGAGTCCCGTCGAGCGCGGCCGCGAAGTCTTCCGCACCTACGGTTGCGTCGGCTGTCATGGTCCCGAGGGCAAAGGCGGCGTGCCGAATCCGAACGCCAAGACCGCCGAACAGGTGCCAGCGCTGATTTACGTCGCCGACGGTTACACCAGGGGCGAACTCAAGAAGCTCGTCGTCAATGGTCAGCGCGAGATCACGCCGCTTGACCCCAAGCGCCCGCCGCCCCCGCTCTACATGCCGGCTTGGGGCGCGACCATCAAGGAAGCGGAGATCGACGATCTGGTGGAATACTTGTTCAGCCTGAAACCCAAGGGGGAGGATCTCGGCTTCTGAGCGGCGGCGGGCCGCCATGGGCGATGAACTTGCCGCACGAACCACCCTGGCCCGAAATCAAGACTCTCTCACCTGCATTCACACCTGCCAGCCTCAACCCAGTAAGACGCCATGATGACAACCCATGCACGACACTCGCGGACACCGGTCCGCCCGGCCGAGGAACTGCCGTTGCCCCGGGGCGGCCTGCGGTTGAACGCCGGAGGCTTCAGCGGATTGCTGATCGCTGCCGCCCTGCTGTTGTCCCCATCGACCGGCCGCGCGCTGCCCAGCTTTGCGCGCCAGTTGAACATGCAATGCATCATGTGCCACACGGAGTATCCGGTGCTCAACCAGTTTGGCCGCCAGTTCAAGTTGACCGGTTATACCCTCGCGGCGGATGACGCGGCGCCGTTCCCGCCCTTCGCCATCATGGTGCAGCCATCGTTCACCCACACCCAGAAAAGCCAGGAAGGCGGGGCGGCTCCCGGGTTTGGCGACAACAACAACTGGGCCGTCACCCAGCTCAGTGTCTTTTTCGCCGGCCGGCTGTTCGGTCCTTATGCCGCGGACCTGTTTGGCAAGGACGCCGCCACGTTTGCCAACAAGTTTGGCGTCTTCTCGCAGATGACCTACGACGGTGTCGGCAAGACGTGGTCGTGGGACAACACCGAGTTACGCTTTGCCGACACCGGGACGATTGCCGGAAAGGATGCCGTCTACGGTTTCTATCTGAACAACAATCCGATGCTGCAGGATCCCTGGAACAGCACGCCGGCATGGGGTTATCCGTTTACGGGCTCGGGCCTTGCCCCGGGACCGGCGGCGGCCACCCTGATTGACGGCGGAGTCTCCGGGCAGGTCGGGGGAGCCGGGGCCTATCTTTGGCTCGACAGCACGTATTATTTTGATGTGGGCGCCTACCGGACGCTCGGCGCCCATCTCCAAAGTGCCCTCGGCGTCGATCCGACAGGAGAAACCCAGATTACCGGGATGGCGCCATACTGGCGGTTCGCGATGGAGAAGATGATCGGCGACGCCCGCTGGGAGTTCGGCACCTTCGGCATGGCGGCAGACACCTACCCGGGCCGCGATTTCAGCGCGGGCAAGGACCGGATCGTGGACCTCGGGCTGGACTCGCAGTATCAACTTTCATCCGGGACCAGCGACCTCACGGCGACGCTCAGCTGGATTCATGAGCACCAGACCTGGAATGCCAGCAGTGCGCTCGAGAACACGAGCAATGCCGCCGACACGCTGCAGAGCGCCAAGGCGACGGTGCATTATCTCTACGACAAGACGTATGGCGCCACGGTCCAGTATTTCATCATCGATGGCTCCAGCGACCCTCTGCTTTATCCGGACAGCCAGACGGGTTCACCCAACAGCGATGGCTTCATCCTGCAGTTCAACTACCTGCCGTTCAACAAGGGAGGCGGCCCGGCCTTCTGGCCCCGCAGCAACGTCAAGCTGTCCCTGCAATACACGATCTACAACCGGTTTGACGGCGCCCGGACGAACTATGACGGCGCCGGCGCCAATGCCCGGGACAACAACACGCTCTACCTCGAGGCCTGGATCGTTTTCTAGCTGCGGGACTTCACGCCACATCTCGGCTCGGCGGTGTCCGATCGGCGCAAGAGGAATCCGGTTCAAGGAAGCCAGACCTTCCGGTCAGATCGGGCGAGACGAATCAACGTCCCCTAGCCCGGATGTTTCACGCTCTACTCGACAGCCTGCGTGCAGACTGTCGATGATCCTCGGGCCGAGCGCGCTAGCCGGCACATCCGGGCTACTGGCAAAACCGCCCCCAGAACGCTCCGCAAGGAGACCAGCCAAG
>DASRKV010000106.1:0-19919 GCA_035648795.1 Opitutaceae bacterium | reverse complement strand
CTCGAGGCGGTCCGCTCCGGCCCGAGGATGGTCACATAGGGATTGGCGGCAATCTGCAGCATGGCGAACCCCAGGCCGACGACGAACAGGTCCACCAGGAAAAACGGATAGGAGACCAGCGCAGCCGCGGGATAAAACAGGGCGCTGCCGCCCGCCGCGATCAGCAGGCCGATGATGACGCCGTTTTTGTAGCCGATCCGGTTGATCGGATCGCCCCAGATCATGGAGACCACGTAATAGATCAGCGCCCCGACTCCGTAAGCCCCGAAAAACGCAAACTGCACCAGCATCGCCTGGAAATAGTTCAGCGTGAAGGCTTCCTTGAATCGCGGAATAAGGATGTCGTTCCAGACCGTCATGAAGCCCCACATGAAAAACAGGATCGTCATCAACGCGAAGGGGCCGCGATAGGCTTGGGCGGCGGCCGGCGGATCCGTCGGGTGCACCGCGGGGGTTTGTTCGGGGTGGGTCATGGTTTGAGTCGTTGCCGTGATCTTTGCCGGGTTTTGAAAAATGCGATCGTCAACGGGCATTTCGTCAGGCTGTCGTCCCAACTGTCGGACCGGCGAGTCCAACCGGGATAGGTCCAGGCAGGCCGCGTTTGATCGCCGCGGCCAGGATGGCCTCGGTTGCGGTGGCGCCGACGCGGGTGACGCCCAACGCGCGGACACGCAGGAGATCGTCAAGTGTGCGCACGCCACCGGCCGCCTTGATTTGCACGCCCGCCCCGCAGTGCTGCCGCATCAGCTTCAGGTGGGCGTCGGTGGCGCCGTGGTAGTTATAGTCGCCGCTTGCGGTCTTCACAAAACCATAGCCGGTGGAGGTTTTGACAAAGGCAACGCGGTGTTCGGTACAGATCTCGCACAACCGCACGATGTGGACGTCCTGCAGGTAATCGGTTTCGAAAATCACCTTCAGAATCGCGCCCCGGGACGCGCAGGCCTCATTCATGGTCTTCACCTCGTCCGAAACATAGCGCCAGTCGCCGCCGAGGACCTTCCCGATGTTGACGACCACATCGATCTCAGCCGCGCCCTCGGCCATGGCCCGGTCGGCTTCGGCCACCTTGATCGCGACATGGCTGTTGCCGTGCGGGAAGCCGGTCACGGCGCAAACCCTGACGTCGGATCCGGCCAGCGCCTGCGCCGATTGCGGCACGGCATAGGGTTTCACACAGGCGGTGGCGCAGCCGCACCGGCGTGCGACCGCCAGACCGGAGACGAGCTGCGCGTCGGTGAGGGTGGGGTGGAGCAGAGAGTGGTCGATCATCCGGGCCAGTTCGGCAATAGTGGGCGGACCGGAGGAGACGTGCGTGATGGCTGGATTCATGGTGTTAACGATCAGTGGCTGAGGCGAAACTGACGCTCAACCCCGAAAGGGGAACAACGCAAACAAATCAAGGAGGAGAGGCGTCGGCGATCAAGCGTAACCGGGGCTCCGGCGCAGCGCGGAGCATCCGCCAAGTTCATTGCTGCGAGATCGACGAAGGCCGCCAGCTCGCCGTTACGGCGTCGTGCGGCGCCCGACGATCACCAGATCGCGCTCTACCCCATGGAGCAGCGCCACGCGGGGCAGGTGTCCCCACCGCGCAAAACCATGCTTGGCGAAGAGACAAAGACTCGGTTCGTTGTGGCCCCAGATGAGTCCGACCAGCGTGGTGACGCCGACCGCCGGCGCGTGGGCGATCGCCCGGCGCAGCAGCCAGTCGGCCAGGCCGCGGCGCCGGTGGGTTTCGGCGACATACACGCTGATTTCCGCGGTGGGATGATAGGCCGGCCGCGGATGATAATCGCTGAAGCTGAGCCACGCGCAGACGGTGCCGGCGGCGTCCTCCGCCACCCAGAGGGGCCGGCGCTCCGGGCTGTGCGACTGAAACCAGGGCAGGCGGCTGGCAACGCTCACCGGGGACGTATCGGCGGTTACCATCCCGCTGGGGATGGTAGCGTTGTAGATCGCGACGATCGCGGGCAGGTCCGCCTCGGCCGCGTCGCGCACCCGAGGCGGAGATTCATCGGGGTCAGGCATGATGCGAGAATCTGGTCTTCACCGTGCCGGGGTCGAGTCGGGAAATTCGAGGTCAAGCGCCGCGTCAAAAATCCGCCCTTGGATGCGTCGCACCTTTCCCGTCACGGGATCCGGGGTGAAGATGACATCGATCCGACCGGAGCGTTGGTCGGGTGACGCCGCGGCATAACGATAATGCCACAGAACGCCGGCGGGGGTGTTCTTGGTTTCCGCCGGCGGGCCGAGCTGGGCCGCGAGGTCTTCCCGCGCCGGCCTCCGCATCAATTCTTCGCCTCCGGCGGCGGGGGCCCGGCAAACTGCATCTTCTCCACGAGATCCAGCAAACGCTGATGCAAGATGGCATTTTCCTCCTCCGGCGTCTTCCGGTACGTCGACCGTTCAAGCACGCGTTCGGCCAGCTCGGTGCTGAGGGCGAAGATATGGCCGTCTTTCACGAAGCAGAGGTTGCCCCGCTTTGCGACCGCCGGGGGCAACCACCGCGAAAACGTCACGCGTTGTTCGAAGTACGACCCGCCCGGATGCAGGGTGTAGATGATCATGGCTCCACCCTGAAATTTCGAAAGAAAAGCGGCGTTTTCCTCCATCTTGGAACCCGGAAAACGTGCGGCATAATCCGGCATGATGAAGCTCGTGAAGAAATAGATCAGAAAATCCTTGATGCCGCGCTTTTCGAATTCCGCCTTCAACTCCGGCGTCAATGGAAACGCGGCGACGCTGATGTGGATGCTGAAATCATCGTCGAAGTTGACGAGGTTCGGCGTGTCGGCAATGGCCCCGCCCAATTGCGGCACCACCGGGATCTTCATCCGGTAGAGACCGGTCGGCGAAATATAGGTGTCGCCATCAATCCGGCCGTACGTCTGCGGCGGCGCGGGCGCCGCCGTGTCCCGCGCATTGTCGGAGTCCGGAGCGATTTGCGCGCAGACCTGGGAAAAGCACCCGCCGAAGGCGAGAAGAACAAAAGCAACGGCTGATTTCATGGAGCGAACCCGATTACAGGGGAAAGTGGCGTGATATCAAGTCCCTATGCAGTGAGAACATGCACAGTTATTTGACTCTCAGGCTTTGCCAAAGTGCCACCGGAATCTGTTCCGCCCGCGCCTGCGGGCCGAAGCCGGATGCTTCGATCTCCGCCAGCCATGCCGCGCCGGTCTCAGCCGGGAGGTGCCGGCGCAAGAACGCGCCCAGTTGCTTGCGACGCTGCTGGAAACATCCCCGGATGAGCGCTTTGATCTGCGGGTCAAATTGCACCGGTGCCGCCGCGCGTTCAAACACCTGCAGACACGAATCGACGTCGGGACGCGGATGAAAACATGACGCCGCCACGCGATGGCCCGGGGCGAAGGCGTAGGCCGACTGCAGGAAGATCGAAATGGCCCCGTAACTTTTTGTCCCGGGACGGGCGGTGTAGCGATCGGCGGCTTCGCGCTGCAGCATCAGCACCATCCGGCCGGGCGGCGGACCGGACAACACGGCATCCATCCACGGCGTGGAGATCGCATAGGGAAGATTGGCGATGATCTTGAAGGCGGTCGCCGCCCGCGCCGCCGGGAGCCCGGCCAGCGGAGATTCGATCGCGTCGCCCTCCGTCAGGTGCAGCCGGTCGGGAAAGCGCGGTTGCAGCGTGGCGGCCAGATGCCGTTCCAGCGTCCGGTCTTTCTCCACCGCCCAGACCTCGGCGCCGGCCTCCAGGAGGGCGCCGGTGAGCGTGCCGAGTCCCGGACCAATCTCCACCACCGCGTCGCCCGGTGCCACTTCGCCGAGCTCGAGCGATTTGCGGACGATATTGCCGTCGACGAGGAAATTCTGCCCGAGAAACCGCTTGGGCCGGTGGCCAAGCCGGTCGAGGAGCGCGCGGGTTTCGGTGGGAGTAAAAGGCATCGCCAGTCGCCGGCGTCGATCCGGGCTAGGCTCCGCGAAACTCCGCGATGAGACGCGCCGCGGCGGGCGTCTTCATCAGCGCTTCGCCGACCAGAACGGCGTGGGCACCCGCCGCATAAACCCGGGCGGCGTCCTCCCGGGTGAAGATGCCGCTTTCGCTCACCGCGATCACCCGGCGCGGCAGCAGGGGGATCAGGCGCTCGCTGATGCCCATGTCCGTTTTGAAAACGGCGAGATCGCGGTTGTTGACGCCGACGATCTCCGGCTCGTGGCGGAGGGCGCGCTCGAGGTCGGCTTCGTCATGGATCTCGAACAACGCGTCCAGGCCGGCGGTGCGGGCGGCATGGTGCAGCGTGCTGATTTCGTCGTCGTCCAGCGCCCGGACGATCAGGAGCACGGCGCTGGCGCCCGCTTCCCGGGCTTGCAGCACCTGGACCGGGTGGATCATGAAGTCCTTGCGCAGACAGGGAAGAGGCGAAGCGGCCGCGGCGAGGCCGGCCGTCACCTCTTGGAGGTCCGCCAGCGCGCCGCCGAAATAGTGCGCATCCGTGAGCACCGACAACGCGTCGGCCCCGGCGACGCGGTAGAGCCGGGCCTGTTCAAGCGAAGAGACCCCGGGGCTGATTTCGCCGGCGGAAGGTGAGCGGCGCTTGATCTCGGCGATGATCGCGAGCCGGCGGTCGGCGCGGCGCAGGGCCGCGGCAAAAGACGGCGGCGCCGGCCGTTCCGCCCTAGCCCGGGCCAACTCGGCATCGGACACCGGGCGCAACAACGGCGCGATCTCGCGCCGCTTGTGGGCCATGATCTCGGTCAGCTTGTCCATGGGCGGCCTTGATTAGCCGCAAAGAGACGCGCCCGGCGCAAGGCTTTATGTTTTGCGTTTTTGGCGTCTTCTTGCCGCCATCCTTCCAATGAGTGCCATTGACGACCTCCGCCAGACCGTGGCCCGGTTGCGCGCGCCCGACGGCTGCCCCTGGGACCGCGAGCAGACCCACCAGACGCTCGCGCGTTGCCTCATCGACGAATGCAGCGAACTGATCGAGACCATCGACCGGCTCGACCTGCCGCACATGCGCGAGGAACTGGGCGACGTGCTGGTGCAGGTGATCTTCCACGCCCAGCTCGCGGCGGAGCGGGGCGATTTCGATTTTGACGACGTGGCCCGGGAGATCAACGAGAAGCTCGTGCGCCGCCATCCCCATGTTTTCGGCAACCACCGATTGAACTCGTCCGCGGAGGTTCTCGTGCAATGGGACGCGATCAAGCGGACCGAGCGTCAGGTCGCGGGCAGGAGCGAAGCAGCGGTCTTCAAACCTCTGCCGCCGCAATTGCCCGCCTTGATGTATGCCGAGGCGGTGTGGAAACAGATCGAAAAGAAGCGACTGGACGTCGCCGGCTTGGTGGACGGAGAGAAGATCCGGCGCCTCGGCGCCGACTTGTCGGCGGAGGCGCTCGGCCGCCGGTTGTTCGAGCTGGCCGCCGCGGCGCAGGCGAAGGGCCTGGATCCGGAGGGGGCGTTGCGCCAGGAAGCTTCGCGGGTGGCGCGGGAGGTGGAGACGGCCTGGCATGCGGCAAATCCGCCGTCCTCCTGACCGGACGGAGCCGGCTGCCATGAACGCTGCGGATGCAAACCGGCCGGATCCGACGGCGGCCACGGTGCCGGCCGCGATCGTTGCGCAATGGCTGGCGCCTTTCCTGGAGTATCTCGCCAAGGAACGCCGCTATTCGCGCTATACGGTGCGCAACTACCGCCAGGCGTTCGAGGATTTCTGGCGCTGGCTGGCGCGGAGCGGGCTCGCCGATCGCGGCTGGGATCGGCTGGAATCCCGTGATCTCCGCGATTTCGTGATCGAGGGCCAGCGGCGCTACAGCCGGCGGACGTTGCACAACCACGTGTCGGGACTGCGCGCCTTCTGGAAGTTCTGGATGCGGCGCGGCCGGCTCCGGCATTCTCCCCTGACCGGGCTCCCCCTGCCCAAGCTGGCCAGGCCGCTGCCTAAATTTCTCACCGAAAAACAGATGGTCGACCTGCTCGCCGGGCCGCAGCGCCTGATCGAGAACGGAAGCCTGGACGCGTTTACGGCCTGGCGGGACCGATTGGTGATGGAGATGCTCTACGGCGGGGGGTTGCGGGTGAGCGAACTGAGCGGGCTGAACTACGGTCAGGTAGACTTCGAACGCGGATTCGCGCGCGTGCTCGGCAAGGGAAACAAGGAGCGGTTGTGCCCGCTTGGCCGGGTCGCGATGGCCGTGCTGGCGAAGTGGCGGAACGAGTTCGCCCGCACGAGTTCGGCCGACGCGCCGGTGATCGTCAACGCGCGCCATCAGCGCCTTCCGGTGCGTCAGATCCAGCGGCTGCTGAAACGCTATCTTGTGCTCGCCGACCTGCCGGCGGACATGACGCCGCACAAGCTCCGGCACAGCTATGCGACGCACCTGCTCAATGCGGGCGCCGACCTTCGCCTGGTGCAGGAACTCCTGGGCCATGTGAATCTGGCCACGACCCAAATCTATACCCATGTGAGCGTTGCGCATCTGAAGAAAGTGTACGAACAAGCGCATCCCCGGGCGTGAGCCGGAAGGTGGCATCCAGGTCGGAGGAATCCAAAATCATGGGGGGCGGCGCGCGGACGCCGCCAAATCCGTACTCGGCGCTGACAGCGCAGTGCCCAAAATCCGGATTCATGGCGAAGCCCGCATATCCTGCGGTTCGCGAGCAACGCAGCGAGGGGCAGGATCACAGCCGGGCAACGGCCGCGACCGGGAAATCTGTGGAACGGTTCCTCGTTGGCAGTCTGGCCCTGCGATCGGCACGGCGTTTGCGCGCCGCTTTGGCAAAAAACCGTCAAAAAAGCGAACCAGACGAGGTCGGAGTGGCGACCCGCCGGAACATCGTCAACGTGGTTACTCGTTCATTTCGCAAGACCTACGATGCGATCATCGTATGCCGGAGACGCACGATGGGAGAAATCTGGACGCCGAATGCCAACAACGAAAGCAAACGCCAAACTTGAATTGCCCGAGCGTGGCTCTGGATGCCTTGGGCGAGCCCGGGCGTTGGCGGGCGACGCGACGCCCTCCGGACTCCGACCGCCCGGCGAAGGAGGCTCGTCGCGTTTCGCCCGCAAGTTCGCGGCGATCAGGCAGGCGATCCGGCGATGACGGCGACCGTCCAACCTTCGCGGATGGTGCACAAATCGGTTCGGCCGATGCTCATCGTATTCGGCGTTTTGTTTCTGGCGATCGCGTCAGCGGGCGTGATCTATCTGCGCCGACAGCGGACGGATCTGCGCACGCGGGTGCTGCAGGAATTGGAGGCGGTCTCCGATCTCAAAACGACCCAGATCATCAACTGGCGCGAAGAGCGGCTGGCGGATGCCCGTTTCTTGATGCGGGCGCCGTCCGTGGGAAGAGATGTCGGGGCGTTCCTGGCCGATCTGGAGTCCCCGCCGGCCCGCGACCTGGTTTTTTCCTGGCTCGAACTGACCAGAAGCTACGGTCACTTCGAGAGCGTGGTGCTGTACGACGCGCAGATGGTTCCGCGGCTCGCAGTGCCTGACTCCGCCGTGGAGAGCGATGTGCCGACCCCGGAGTCGCGACAGACCGTGCTGAACACGGGCGATGTCTTCATGGGGGATCTGGTCCGTGGCGCCACGCCGGATCAAATCCATCTCGATCTGGTCACGCCGGTGTTCCCGCCCGGATTCCAGCCGCCGCACGGTTCCCGCAAGGCGGTCCCATCGGCGCGGCCCATTGCCTGGGTCAAACTGCGGCTCGATCCGGCCCAGTTCCTCTTTCCGCTCATCCAGAGTTGGCCAACGCCGAGCCTGACCGCCGAAACCCTGCTCATCCGTCGGGAAGGCGACGACGTGGTCTTTTTGAACGAGCTGCGCCATCAGTCGGGAGCCGCGCTGGAACTGCACCGCGCGTTGCGGGACAAGAATCTGCCCGCGGCGTGGGGCGCGCGCGGCGAGAAGGGCATGCATGAAGGGGTGGACTATCGCGGCGTGCGTGTCCTCGCGGACGCGCAAGCCATCCCGAATTCTTCCTGGGTCCTGGTGAGCAAGGTGGACCAGGCGGAGGTCTACGGGCCTTTGCAGCGCCAGACATGGACCATGGGCGCCGCCCTGGCCGCCCTGCTCCTGGCGGCGGGGACGGGGACGGCCTATCTGTGGCGGCGGGGAACCGCGGAAATTCTGCGGGAGGAACTTGCCGCCGCCCGGGAGCGCCAGCGGCTCACGGAGAAACTCGCGCTGTTGAGCCGCCACGCCAACGACATCATCCTGTTGGTGGACAAGGAGGGGAACATCAAGGAGGCGAACAACCGCGCGTTGGAGGTGTACGGTTATACGTTGGACGAGATCCAGCGGAAGACGATTCAGGAGCTTCGCGTTCCTGCGGCCGGGGCGGATTTTGCCGCGCACACCGGTGCACTCTTTGCCGCCGGCACCGCCCTCTTCGAGACGCAACACCAGCGCAAGGACGGCAGTATTTTCCCAGTGGAAGTCAGTTCGCGGCTGGTCGTTGTCGACCGCGAACTCTGCAACCTGAGTGTCATCCGCGACATCACGGAGCGAAAGCAGACCGAGGAAGCGCGGCGCCAGGCGCAACTGAAGTTCGAGTTGATCTTCCGCTCTTCGCCGGACCGCGTGGCCATCACGGACCTGGAAACCGGTCGCGTCATCGAGGCCAACGATGCGTTCTGCGCGTCGTTCGATGGACGCGCCACCATGATCGGGCGCACGACATCGGACCTCAAGCTCTGGTTCAGCGAGGACGACCGGAAGGACTATCTCCGGTGCCTGCAGGAAGGCCGCGGCGCGGTCGACAACCTCGATATGCGTTTCCGGCTCGGCTCCGGCGAGATCCGGGAGCAATTGCTCTCTGGGAGGGTCATCGCGCTTGACGGACGCTCCTGTGTGCTGACCCTGGGACGGGATATCACGGAGCGCAGGGCGCATGAACGGGAAATCGAACGCCTGAACCGGTTGTATGCCGCCCTCAGCCAGGTGAACCAGGCGGTGGTCCGGGCAACCGACCGGCGCGGCCTGCTGCAGGCGGTGTGCGACGTGATGGCGGAATACGGACGGTTTCGCCTTGCCTGGATTGGTGAATTGGACGTGGCGACCAGGAGGATCCATTCGGTGGCGTCGACCGGGCCCGACAAGAGTTTTCTCGAGGGCCTGGCCATTTTCGCGGATGAGCGGGCGGAGGCCCAGGGGCCGACGGGCCGCGCGGCCCGTGACGGACGAGGCCAGGTCAGCAACGATTTCGATCACGATCCGACCGTGACGCCATGGAGCGAACAAATCCGTCGCTACAGTTTTCATTCGGCTGCCGCATTTCCGATCCGGTTCCGGAACACAATCTGGGGCAGCCTGACGGTCTATGCCGATGAACCCGGTTTTTTCCGCGACAAGGAGGTCGCGCTGTTGGAGGAAGCCGCCGGAGACGTCTCTTTCGCCTTTGACCGGCTGGAGGATCGGATCGAACGGGAACGGGCGGAGCAGAAGATTCGCGAGCAGGCGGCGCTGCTCGACAACGCCAGCGACGCCATCTACGTGCTGGGCCTGGATGAGACGGTTCGGTACTGGAATCGCGGCGCCGAGCGCTTGTATGGCTGGAGCGACGCGGAGGCCTGCGGCCGCAAAGTCACGGATTTGATCTACTCCGACCACACGGGAGTCGAGGCGATGCAACAGGCGCTGCGACAAAACGGCAATTGGTCCGGCGAGCGGAATCAAATAACCAAGGATCGCCGTCACTTGGTGGCCTTTTGCCGGCTGACATTGTTGAAGGACGATCACGGCCGGCCGCAAGCGGCCTTCGCGATCAATACCGACGTGACCGAGAAGAAGCAGTTGGAGGCGCAGTTCCTGCGCGCGCAGCGGCTGGACAGCCTGGGGGCTTTGGCCAGCGGCATCGCGCACGATCTGAACAACGTGCTGGCGCCGGTCTTGATGGCGGTGCCACTGTTGCGGGAGAATCTCGCGAGTCCCGCCACCCCGTCATTGCTGGATTCCATCGAAAGCAGCGCGCAGCGGGGCGCCGATATTGTGAAACAGGTACTGACCTTCGCCCGGGGCATCCAGGGAGAACGGATGCCGCTCCACCCCCGGTTGTTTCTCGGCGAGGCGGCCAAGATGGTCCGCGAGACTTTTCCCAAGAACATCCGAATCGAAACCCACGTGGCCGAAGACCTGGGACTGATCATGGGCGATGCCACCCATCTTCACCAGGCGATCCTCAATCTCTGCGTCAACGCCCGGGATGCCATGCCGGCGGGCGGAATCCTTACGCTCGCGGCGGAGAATATCACGGTGGACGAGAAAATGGCCCGTGAAGCCCCGGGAGGACAGGCGGGACGGCATGTCTGCCTCAGCGTGACCGATACGGGCGAAGGCATTCCTCCCGAATCCCTCGACCGGATTTTCGAGCCGTTCTTTACGACCAAGACGCCCGGAAAAGGCACCGGGTTGGGCCTGTCGACCGTCATGGGAATCGCCCGAGGCCATGGGGGCTTCGTGCAGGTCATGAGCGCGGTCGGCAGGGGATCGCGTTTCGAACTTTACCTGCCGGTGACTGACGCGCCCGGGTCCGCGGCCGGGGCGGCAAACGCCACCCTCAGCCCGTTTGTGCATGGCGAGACCGTCCTGGTGGTGGACGACGAGGTGGCGGTCGGCGAACTCGTCCGCCGGGTGTTGGAACGCCAGGGTTACCATGTGCTCACCGCCACCGGCGGCGAGGCGGGCTTGCACCTGTTCGAACAGCATCACGAGATTATCAAGGCCGTCGTCACCGACATGATGATGCCCGACGTCGATGGACCTACGCTGATCCGCCTCGTGCGGCAGATTGACCCGGCGGCCCGCATCATCGCGATCAGCGGCGCGGGCGACCAGGCCATGCTCGACAAGATCGAAACGCTCAAACTCGCGGGATTCCTCGCCAAACCGTTCGCGGTGGAAATGCTCTTGCGGCTCCTGCAAAGCGTCCTATGAGCGGCGCCGGAACCAAAGATTTAGCCGGCATCCGGCTTTGGGAGGGCGCGGTCGGCGGTGAGTCCGGCCGACCGGCTGCGCCGACGCCGGTCAGCGGATTGGCGGCATCGGCCGCAGATTCTCCCGCGTCGTTGCTCACACGACCGGCGGAACCGGTTCGGACACCAATCGCGGCGGGGCTGGCGGAGGCGCGAAGACGTCGAATTCGGACCCGTACTGCGCCAGATAGTGAAGCGAGTACGCGCGTTTGAAGACCAACACTGGCAGCAACATCACCGTTCCAAGATAGGGCAGGACAAGCACGCAGCCGGCGCAGCAGCAGGTCAGCAGCACGACCACCACCACCAGGATGCCGAGGGCGACGGCCAGCACGATTTGGAACAGGAGGTAGAGAATGAATTGCCCGGGTTGGGCAGTGAGCAGGCGCCAAAACTCCCGCCAGCAGTCGAGGCACGGCGTCCGACGCAGGAACATGACGGGAACGACAAAATCCGACGTAAGCTTCCCGGCGATGGCGAACACGGTTCCGGCGACGACGAACGCCAGTCCGAGGCTGGCGCAATCCAGGACGCCGCGAACGTTCCAATCGCTGTCGATCCACATCCGGAACAACCAAACACCGCACAGAATCAACAACGGCCACGTCACCACGACAGAGACCGCACCCAGCGCCAGGCGGAAAAGGAACAAGCTGTTGCCTTCGCGGGCAAAGGTCGTCCACGGCCCGGTGACCTCCGCGCGATTTCGGGCCACGCAATGCAGGAACATGAATTCTCCCCGGCTGCGCAGCCAGAGAAAGACGACCCCGAGGATCAACAGAAGGCCGACCGCCACGACGGCCGCCGGCACGATCCAATAGAGATTTTCGGCCACGTAGCTGCGCGCCTGTTCGATGGTGTGACGGATCCCGGCACCATCCCCGTGACTGCCGCCGGGCGCACGGAAGTTGAAGCCGCCGCCGCCGCCGAGATACGCCAGCCACGCGCAGAAACCGATCACGAACCATTTGTCGAATTTGAACGGCCGAAAGAGCACCTGTTTCACCCGCTCGATCGCCTGGCCGACTGGCACGGTGACGCTAACCGGAGGTGGAGTCATGGCAGTATGCAATGGCGGGGGTAGCGCGAGCCACGTGATGACGCAAGCCCGCGATACAGGACGAAAGTGGCACGGGCAGCCTGCCCGTGGTTCAAAGGAATTCCCCGGACATGGGCCAGATGCCCAGGCACTTTTGAAAACCAACAATCCGGTCACGCGTCCCCGCGGCGCGAACGGGGGATTGAGCCCCGCGATCAGCCCGTGGGCAATTTGAGATCGATCGATTCCGGTCGGACCCGCCAGATCAACTCGCAATATTCCCGAACCGCGCGATCCGAGGAGAAGTAGCCGATCCGCGCCGTGTTCAGAATCGACTTCCGCGTCCAGTCCTCGGCGTCCTGATAGGCGGCGCCGACCCGGTCCTGGCATTCGACATAGGAGGCAAAATCGGCGAGCAACATGAACGGGTCACAGCCGAGCAGACTGTTCACGAGCGGCTGGAAAAGGTCGGGCTCATCGGGCAGAAAGTAGCCGGAAGCGATCTGGTCGATCGCCTCCCGCAGCCGGGAATCCGCGTCGTAATGATCGCGCGGCCGGTAGCCGTGCTCCTGGCGCGCCCGGACTTCTGGCGCCGTCAGGCCGAACAGGAAAAAGTTCCCGGCGCCCACGGCGTCGCGGATCTCGATGTTGGCTCCGTCGAGGGTTCCGATGGTCAGGGCGCCGTTGAGCGCGAATTTCATATTGCCGGTGCCCGACGCTTCCATGCCGGCCGTGGAGATCTGTTCCGACAGATCCGCGGCCGGGTAGAGCCGTTGCGCGTTCCGGACATTGAAATCCGGCAGGAATGCGACGCGCAGCCGCCCGGCCATCGCGGGATCACCGTTGACGCGGTCGGCGACGGCATGAATGAGCTTGATGATCAGTTTGGCCAGATAATAGCCGGGCGCGGCCTTCCCGGCGAAGATGACGGTGCGCCCGGGCCGGCCCGCTTCTGGCTCCCGCCGCAACCGGTTGTGGAGCGCGATGACGTGCAGGAGGTTCAAATGCTGCCGTTTGTATTCATGCAGTCGTTTGACCTGGAGGTCGAACAGGGTGTCCGGGTCGACCGCCACGCCGGCGCGCTGGCCCAGCAATTCCGCGAGCCGTGCCTTGTTGCGCCGCTTGATCTCGCGCCACGCCGCGCGAAATTCCGCCTCCTCCGCCAGCGGCTCCAGCCGCCGCAATTGTTCCAGGTCCTTGATCCAGCCGTCGCCCAGGCGCGCGGTGATGAGGGCGGCCAGTTGCGGATTGCTCAGCACGAGAAAGCGGCGCGGGGTGACGCCGTTGGTCACATTGGTGAATTTTTCCGGCGTGAGATCGTAGAAATCCCGGAGCGCACCCCGGCGCAGCAGTTCGCTGTGCAGCCGCGCCACGCCGTTGACGGTCCGGCTGCCCACCGCGGCCAGATGCGCCATGCGCACCGACCGACCGCCGGACTCGTCGATCAGGGAGAGCCGGCGGATCCGGTCCTCATCCCCGGGATACCGGCGGCGGACGTCATCGAGAAAGCGCCGGTTGATTTCGTAGATGATCTCGAGGTGACGGGGCAGCAGGCTGCCGAAAAGCGGCACCGGCCACCGCTCCAGCGCTTCGGGCAGCAACGTATGATTGGTGTAGCCGAAGGTATTCTGCGTGACGTCCCAGGCCTGATCCCAGCCCATCCGATGTTCGTCGATCAGCAGGCGCATCAGCTCGGCGATGGCGATCGCCGGGTGCGTGTCGTTGAGCTGGACCGCGAATTTGCCGTGGAAATCGTCGAGCCCGCGCGCGGTCTGCAGATGCAGCCGGATCATGTCCTGGAGCGCGCAGGAGGCGAAGAAGTACTGTTGCTGCAGCCGGAGCTGCTTGCCCTGGACCAATTCATCGTTCGGATACAGCACCTTCGTGATGTTCTCCGCCACGATTTTTTCGAACACGGCGCCGTAGTAGTCGCCCGAGTTGTAGATCCGGAAATCGAACGCCTCGCCGGCCTCCGCGCGCCACAGGCGGAGCAGGTTGGCCGTATTCACGCGATAGCCGAGGACGGGCGTGTCGTAGGCCATGCCCCGCACGACCCGGTCGGGAATCCATCGCACGCGATAGGCGCCGTCCTCGGTGTAGGCTTCCGTGCGGCCGCCGAGCTTGACGTCGAACGTGAGCTCGGGACGGGCGACTTCCCACGGGTTGCCGAGCCGGAGCCATTTATCGGCCAGCTCGACTTGCCAGCCGTCGCGGATCGCCTGGTCAAAGATGCCGTATTCGTACCGGATGCCGTAGGCGATGGAAGGGATTTCCAGCGTAGCCATGCTGTCGAGGAAACATGCCGCGAGGCGCCCGAGACCACCGTTGCCCAGCCCGGGTTCGTCCTCCTGTTCAAAAATATCCTCCAGATTGAGCCCGAGGTCCCGCATCGCCTGTTCGACCGCGCCGTAGACACCCAGGTTGATCAGGTTGCTTCCCAGTTGGGGGCCGAGCAGGTACTCGGCTGAAAGGTAGCAAACGGTCCGGCTCCGGCGTTCGCGATACGTTTCGGCCGTGCGAATCCAGTGCTGGAGCAGGCGGTCGCGCACGGTATAGGCCAGCGCCATGAACCGGTCATGGGGTGTCGCCACCTCCGGAAAGCGGCCTTGAAGAAAGAACAGGTTGTCGCAGAACGCCCGGCGAATCGACGCGGGACTGAGACCGGTGCGGATGTCTTCGGCGGGGGACTGGGCAGGCGCGGATTGGGCGCAGGAAGTCTTCTTCATGACGGGGTCACGCAGGAACAGGGCATTAAGGAAAGGCGATCGCGTCGCCGCGCGATGTGGGGGGGGACGGGACAGCGCCGCATCCTGCAACCGTGACCGGGAAGCACAAGCCGGATAATGGCCGCAGCGCTCGCGGGCGCTCGCCGCTACAGATATTCTGCCTGTAGCTAAAACCGTGAGACTCTGGACGGCCTGTTTCGCGGAGTCCAGACGCTCACGAGTTTGGCTACGATGATGGGGATCACTCGCTGGCGCTCGCGGCCACGGCGAATCAGCCGCGCGCGAAAACCGGACACGGCCGTGGGGATATTTTCATGGAAATCCCGCTGAGAGCGGGCATGGTGTGGTCTCGCAACCTATCGCTTTCCATCATGAGTCGCCTGATCCTGCCCCGTTGGTCACGCGGATTAATCTGGGCGCTCGTGATCGCGCTCGGCACCGGTTCGATCGCCCTGCTGGCGTGGGCCCGGAACGAGCCGGTCAGCGCGTTGTGGCTCGTCGTCGCCGCGGTCTGCGTCTTTGCGGTGGCGTGGCGCTTCCACAGCGCCTGGCTCGTCGCGCGCGTGCTGACGGTGGACGAGCTGCGCGCCACGCCGGCGGTCGTGCACGAGGACGGCCGGGACTATGTGCAGACCAACCGGTGGATCGTATTCGGCCATCATTTCGCCGCGATCGCGGGGCCGGGTCCGCTGGTGGGGCCCGTGCTGGCGGCGCAATTCGGCTATCTCCCCGGGATGCTGTGGATCCTCATCGGCGCCACGTTGGGGGGCGCGGTCCACGATTCGATCATCCTTTTCTGCTCGATCCGCCGGCGCGGGAAATCGCTGGGCCAGATGGTGCGCGAGGAGGTGGGACCGTTTGCCGGCATCCTGGCCCTCGTCAGCATCATCGCGATCATGATCATCGTGCTGGCGGTGCTGGCGCTGGTCGTGGTCAAGGCGCTGGCGGAAAGCCCGTGGGGCTTGTTCACCATCGCGGCGACGATGCCCATTGCCGTGCTGATGGGCCTGAGCATGCGCTATTTGACGCCGGGCCGGGTGGGGGTGGTGAGCATCAGCGGGTTCTTCGGGCTGTTGCTCGCGGTGGCCGCCGGACGGTGGCTGCACGGCACGCCGCTCGCCGGCCTGCTCACGCTCCAGGGAACCACGCTGGCGTGGTGGATCATGGGCTATGGGTTTGTGGCCTCGGTGCTGCCGGTGTGGTTGTTGCTCGCGCCGCGTGATTACCTGAGCACGTTCATGAAGCTCGGGACGGTGGCGTTGCTGGGCGTGGCCATCGTGGTGCTCGCGCCGGTGCTGCGGATGCCGGCGGTGACGCGGTTCATCGATGGCAGCGGGCCGGTCTTCGCCGGACCGGTCTTTCCGTTCTGTTTCATCACCATCGCCTGCGCGGCGGTCTCGGGCTTTCACGCCATTGTCGCCTCCGGGACCACGCCGAAGCTGCTCGCCCGCGAGAGCGACATCCGGTTCATCGCGTACGGCGGGATGATCACAGAAATGATCGTGGGCATCATGGCCTTGATCGCCGCCGCCACGTTGGAGCCGGGCCAGTATTTCGCGATCAACATGAAGGGCGATATTGCGGCGGTGACGCAGCAGGTGACGGCCCTGGGCTTCCCGGTCACGGCGGACGAGATGCGGAATCTCGCGACGTCGGTCGGCGAAATCACGATGGTCGGCCGGACCGGCGGAGCGCCGACATTCGCGGTGGGCATGGCGCACATGTTTGCGGGGGTGATCGGCAGCAAGGCCGCCCTCGCGTTGTGGTATCACTTCGCCATCATGTTTGAGGCGTTGTTCATCCTGACCACGATCGATGCGGGCACGCGGGTGGGGCGCTTTCTCATCCAGGATCTGCTCGGATACGTCTGGCGCCCTCTAGCCGAGACGCGCTCGACCGCCGGCAACTGGATCGCCAGCGCGGCGTTCGTCGCGGCTTGGGGCTGGTTTCTTTACCAGGGCGTGGTTGATCCGCTCGGAGGCGTCAACTCGCTCTGGCCGATCTTCGGCGTCGCCAACCAATTGCTGGCGGTCATCGCACTGGCGCTGGGAACGACCGTGCTGATCAAGATGGGCCGGAAGCGCTATCTCTGGGTGCCGTTGCTCCCGCTGGCGTGGCTGCTCGCGGTGACAATGACGGCGGGTTGGATGAAAATCTTTGCGACGGATCCGCGTCTCGGGTTTCTCAGCCAGGTCGCGGTGCTGGAAGGCCAGATTGCCGGCGGCGGCCCGAGCGCGCAGATCGCCGAGTGGCACCGGCTGATCTTCAGCAACCGCATCGACGCGATCGTGACGGGGGCATTTTTGGTACTGGTGGCCCTGGTCGTGCTGTCGGCGGCCCGGACCTGGATCGCCTTACTGGCCGGGCGGCGCGCGGCGGATCTGCGGGAGGAGCCCTACGTCCCACTACGAAAGCCGGTCGGCGCCGCGGCGCACGTGGCCGCGCCGGTGCGGTAGGGCACAAGACCCGCCGGCTCGGAGCGCCGCAGGGCCGCAGTTCGTTTGCGGGTCGTTTCCGCCGGCGCTGCCTACGTCATGGTCGAACATGATCCGCCTGTCGGCGCTGCGTATCAATGGACGACGCCCGAGAAGGAATCAAAGCCCTGGTCGGCGGATATCGTGGAACAAAATCGGACGGAACGCTGTGGCGAGATTCCACTGCTCTTCCATCTCACGTCGCGAATAAGCACATGGTTGGCGGGATTCACCATGGGCGGGGAAGGGGAAACGTATTCCGCCCGTGACCAACGCACAAAACGGTGCCGTCTTTCGCGAAAGCGTTAGGTGTGCTAATCTGGTGGCCTGATGAAACCACACTCAATTTCTGTCCGCAAGCTCGGGGCCACCGGCCCCACCGTCTTCCCGTTCGCGCTCGGTTGCATGGGCATGTCCGGGATGTACGGCCCGGCCGACGAGACCGAGAGCATCGCCACGATCCACGAGGCGCTGGACCGCGGGGTCACCCTGCTCGACACGGGCGATTTCTACGGCTGCGGCCACAACGAGATGCTGATCGGCCGCGCGCTCAAGGGCCGGCGCCGCGAGCAGGTGCTGCTCTCTGTGAAATTCGGGGCGATGCGCGCGCCCGGCGGCGGCTGGGGACCCTATGATGCCCGGCCCGCGGCGGTGAAGAACTTCCTCGCTTACAGCCTCGTGCGGCTCGGCGTGGACTACCTCGACATCTATCGGCCGGCGCGGTTCGATCCGGCGGTGCCGATCGAAGACACCATCGGCGCGATCGCCGAACTGGTGAAGGCCGGCTACGTCCGGCACATCGGCCTTTCGGAAGTGGGCGCGGAAACGATCCGCCGCGCGCACGCCGTCCATCCGATCGTCGATCTGCAGATCGAGTATTCCCTGATCAGCCGCGGGCCGGAGCGGGCGATCTTCCCCGTGCTCGACGAGCTCGACATCGCGGTGACCGCCTACGGCGTGCTCTCGCGCGGCCTGCTCAGCGGCTCGAGGCCGGCCGCGGCAAATGATTTTCGCGCCTATCTACCACGCTTCGCCGGGAACAATGCCGCCCAAAATGAGCGCGCCATCGCGGCGCTCGCCCGGATCGCCGCGGAGATGGGCGTGACGCCATCGCAGCTCGCGATCGCGTGGGCCCTGGCCAAGAACCCGCGCGTCGTGCCCGTGGTGGGCGCGCGCAAGCGGACCCAGCTCGCCGAGTCGCTGGCCGCCGTGTCGTTGCAGCTCTCGCCCGGAGATATCGCGCGCATCGAGGCGGTGCTCCCGCCGTCGGCGGTCGTCGGCGAGCGCTACGGCGCGCAGCAGATGGCGGTTCTCGACAGCGAAAAGTGAGGCGAACCTTTACACCAACTTCGCGTCGAGCGTAATCGCGGCCTTCAGCAGGCGCGAGATCGGACAGTTGGCCTTCGCGCCGGCGGCGAGCTCGGCGAATTTGTCGGCGGACACGCCCGGCACCTTGGCGGTCGTCTGCAGATGGATCGTGGTCACCGTCCAGCTCGTCTGCGGGAGATTCTCGAGGTTGACCGTGGCGGTCGTCTCGATCGTGTCGGCCGTGAAGCCCGCCTGTTGGAGCGCAAACGACAGCGCCATGGTGAAGCAGCCGGCGTGGGCGGCGGCGATCAGTTCCTCGGGATTGGTGCCCGGGCCGTTTTCAAAACGGGTGCCAAATGAATACTGCGCATCCTTGAGCAGGGTACTCTCGGTGGAGATTGTGCCGCGGCCCGACGGGAGGTTGCCGTGCCAGACGGCGGAGGCTTTGCGTTTCATGATTCGAGTGGATTGAGGGTGGGAGAGGAGGCTAAATCATTAAACCCAGTTTCGGCGCAGGTGCCAGCGGTGCCGCCATTTCAGACTGATCGGACGTAGGGCTGGATAGCCGGATCCCGCCTCAAAGCCGACTCAAATGAAACAGCGATTGCCTTGTGGCCGCGAGACCTCTGAGCGAGTGGTTTTCTACGCGGCCGTCCGCTTGCCGGCCCTCACAGCTACGCCCGATCCGGGATTTCTTCCGGGCCGGAGCGAAACGCGATTTGCAGTTTTGGAGCAGCACGGGCACCGCTCAACCCGGCACTGCTCCGCGGCGATCCGGCGTTGCACCCAGGCGCGGAAGCGCCGATCTTCTCTTCATCCATGAACCGTCCGACTTGTCGTGCTTTTTCCTACCTGGTATTGGCCATTCTCGTCGCTTCGCTTGCGGCCCTCAGCGCCGGTGCACAGCCACTGGCGCTCACGCCCTTCCACCAAAACGGCATTTACGCTCTCGGCGAAAAGGTCGGATGGACGGTGACGCTGCCTCCGGGCGCTGCCCTGCCGGCAGGCAGATTCTCCTACGCGCTCAAGAAAAACAATTCGAAGGTGATCCAATCGGGCGACCTCGACCTCGCGTCCGGTCGCGCCACTATCGAAACGGCGCTCAATGAGCCGGCGATGATCTACGTCGAAGTTTCGCCGCGCGGTGGCAAGCCGTGCGCCGTTGCCGGCGCGGCGGTCGCGCCAACGCAATTGCAGCCGTCCGTGCCGCGTCCGGCGGATTTCGATGCCTTTTGGGAAGCGAAGATCAAGGCACTCGAGGCGGTTCCCGCCAACGCCGTGCTGACGCCTGGCGAGGGCGGCCGGCTGGGCGTCGAGTATGCGACAATCCGGATGGACAACGTCGGCGGAGCGCACGTCTACGGGCAGTTCGCGAAACCCGCCCGCGACGGGAAGTTCCCGGCGCTGCTGCTGCTGCAGTGGGCGAG
>DASRKV010000105.1:0-34856 GCA_035648795.1 Opitutaceae bacterium | reverse complement strand
CGGCTCGGTCAAGATGATCGTGCCGAATTGCCGCCACATGCCTTGGGCGACGTTCCCAATGGCCTCAACGGCCTTCGTCTTGTCCGCCCCCGCCGGAATCTGGACATGGACGCAGGCGTCGAGTCCGCCGCGGGGAAACCGGCTGACGTTGGCGATGGTCCGGTTGGGCACGAAAACCCTCTGCCGGTAGAAATTGACCAGCTTGGTAAACCGCAACCCGATCTCCTCGACGCGGCCGATGACGATGGTGGTGCCGGCAATCTCCACCAAGTCCCCCACATCCATGGCATCGGAAAAGATCAACGTCAGACCGATCACCATGTCCTGGACCAAGCCCTGTGAACCGAAGCTGATGGCCAACCCGACGATGGAGGCGCTCGCCAGATAAGCCGTCAGGTTGACGCCGAATTCCTCCAGGAAAAATCCCATGGCAAAAAAGTAGGTGAGAAAGGTCACGCCGTTGCCGATCAGACGGATCAGCGTGATGAATTTCGGTTTTTGCGTGACGAAGCCGAGCCGGCTCTGCTGCACCTGGCTTCGCGCGACGACCAATTCGGTGATATGTCGGACGACTTTGACTGCGACATGGACGCCAACCGCCAACGCCACAATGAGCATCAGCCGCCAGCCGATGGACAGGGCATGTCCGGATAATTGACCGTAGACTCGACTGACGAAAGTGCCGTTCATGTGCACCGATAGTCAGTCCGGGAAGGGCGAAACTTCAAGACCCAGGTGGGGCGACAACCGGTTTAACGGCTCAACTCCGGTGCCGCGGCGAGGAGCCGGGCGCTTCCAGCTCCGCCTCGGTGACCGCCGATCAGTTTCGGGACTGATCTGACTCCACCTTGTCGGCTTTCTGCCCGGGCTTCGTCAGATAACCCGGTGCCAGCCGCGCCGCATAGCCGGGGAACGGCGGCAGCGGACCGCTGGGAATCGGCTCGTACCAGAAAGCCGCCACGCTGACATCCTCCTGTTTGTCATAATAGCCAACGGCCTCGTTGGCCCCGAGCTGTTGCAGCGTCACCCGGATATCCTTCTTCCAGTAGATCGGATCCTTGAGGTGCCAGCGATAAAGCGAGAAAAGGCTGCCCTCCCAGAGGCTCACCCCGCCATAGAGAAAGGCGTTCTGGTGAAACCCCCAGGCCTGCCCGATGTAGTCTTCCGTGCCCGTCCCCGCGATCGTGGGGAATTTCCCGTCACCATCGAGATACACTTTGAACTCTCCCTCACCCCACCACTGTCCGTCCGCGTTATCGATGCCGAGCACACAACCGACAAACCGGCCGATCCCCTTTCGCTCCGGCAAAATTTCAAAATCCTTGCCCAAGGTGGTGGGATTCTCGCGCCGGTACATGACGTGCAGGCGGCCGACGTCCTCCGGCAGGCGGTCGTTGATGGTGCAATCGATTTCGTAATAAAACGGCACCCGACGCTGGTCCCCTTCATTCGTCACGGTCAAGCGCGCCCGCCGGGCAAACGGCATGGGCAAAAAGATGGACAGGCCCGCGCTATCGGTCACCGAGTGGACCGCGGACTGGTACGCCTTGGCGATGCCGTGGGCGCATCCGAAAAAGTCGCCCAACGGCGCTTCAATACTGGGGGTGACCTGGCCATCCCAGTAGCCGCGCAACACGAACCCAAGCAGGTTCTCCGGTTTGGCCGGCAAGGTCACCCACATCCTCCGGATCACGCCCGGACCCGGGAGATCACAGAGCGTCACGGTCTCGCCGGGCTCAATGTTCTTCAAGGCCGCGCCTTTGCGACCGACGCCGATCTTGCTCGCCGCCATCCCTCCCTTCCCTTTCTCGCCCGTCGGGTTTTCAAACGTAATGGAACGGGACTCGACCGGAACATTCACGATGTACGGCTGCGCGACGATATCCCCGGCGTCGTCCACCGCCTTCGTTGAAATCGCCGGCATCGTCGCCAGCAGGCCGAGTAGAACAGATGGTATTTTGGTCATAAGAGCCTTCGTCGTTGAGCGTCCTCGCTCCGTCGAGCCGGCCGCCGGCCCCTGGAAAGGCGCCGGAGCGTCGCCCCACCGGAGGTCGGGCCGGCCATCGCTTCATCCCGAACCGGAAACAAGTGCGGGAAATTGAAATGGTTGACCTTTTGCCAACCCCACGGAAGCGCCGTCCAGAAACCGGCGGGCCATCAGCGATCCACCGCGGCGGGAAAACGCGCCGGATCGGCGGATTCGCCGGTGAGTCCGTCGACTTTCAGATGCGTGCATCCCGCCGCATCAAGCGCGTAGCGGTAATAATCGGGACGATGCGGGCCCCAGACGACCCGGCAATCGCGGAAGGTTACATCGTCGACATTGCGGAGAATGAACCCGCTGACCGGGATGGCGGGAAACTCTTCCAGGTAGGTCGGCCGGAAATCCTGATGGTCGCCATTCCACGCGGTGGTTTTATCGATGGTCAGGGTAACGTGGTCGAAATGAATGCCGGAGAGGACGCCCGGATGGTAGGCGCACACCACCGCACCGTTTTCGCCGCGGCAGACCAGGTTGGAGAAACGGATGTCCCGGACGGTACCGCCGGCCAGGCTCCGCGTCCATGGGTAGACCATCACACAAATCGGCTCGGCCCGCCCCCACCAAGCCGAGTCGTACAGCCTCGTCTCGATGATCATGTTGGAAAAGGAGATCCGCTCGACCGTCCCGCGCATGGCATTGCGGACCGCCACGCCGCGGTGGCAGTCCGTGATGACGCAGGAGTCGAAGACGGCGTCGCGGATGATGCCGTCGATATCCGCGCCGACGACGAGCCCGGCCGAATGCGTGGTGATCGTGCAGCCGGTGACGATAATGTTCTCGCACGGACGGTTGATGCCCTCGTTGGGTTGCGACGTGTGGAGGGAGATGCCGTCGTCACCGGTGACGATGTGGCAGTTCGCGACGCGGACATTGGACGACCAGTCGATATCGATGCCGTCATTATTGGGCATCTTCGGGTCGTTGAGGATCCGGATCCCGTCGATGAGCACGTCATCGCTGCCAAAGAGCCGGATAGTCCAGAACGCCGCCTCGCGCACGGTGACATCGCGCATGGTCACGTGGCGGCAGTTCTTGAAGACGATCGTATAAGGCCGCTCCTGCGGGCAGCGGTAGATATACGGCGTATCCTCCAGGACATAGGCATGGCCATTCCCATCGATCACGCCGGCTCCGGTGATCGCCACGTCCTCGGCGTCTTCGGCGAAGATCATCACGCCGATGTGGGGCACCGGCTCCACCGGATCGAGCTGCACCGGAAAGGGAATGGTGATCGAATAATCCCGGTGCTGCGGGCTGCCCTGCAGCACGGCCCCACGCTCCAGATGGAGTTCCACGTGGCTGCGCAGCCGGACGGAACCCACGGTGATCACCGGACCAGGCGAGACGACGACGCGGCCGCCGCCGGCTGCGGCACAGGCGTCGATCGCCCGCTGCACCGCCGCGGTGTCGTTCACCAGATCGGCGCCCGTGGCGCCGAACTGGCGGACCTCAAATTGCGGGCGGCTGGCGCCAGCCCCGACCGCGGGCTGGGCGCTGACGAGGGGAGCGAGGGTTGAAACCATGAAAGCGACCGCACCGTGCAGTCCGCGATGCAGCATTCGGGAACGACTCATCGTCAGGGAGCACACGAGCGGATGCGCCGGACAACTTTCACCGTGCAGGACTGGCGAGCAGGGCCGGTTCCCGGACCGGCAGAGAAACCTCAGCGTCCCGCCCAAGCCCGGGACGGGACGCCGTGAGGCCATCATGCCAGCAACCAGGAACAAACGTGACCGACATCTCGCCCCGCACGCCGCGTTCATTTATCTGGCGGCGCACGGCCAGCAATTCCACCACACTCCGCCCGACGAGATAGTGATTTGCCTGCACGCCGGCCAAACCTTCGTCGGTCCGCGCCCAGTCGAGCGAGGCAAACCCAAGGTCGCCGGGGATGGCATACCCGGCCCGTCGTATTGAGGCCAGAATCTGGCTTGAATTGCTGATGACCGCCTCAATTCGATTCCGGCTGATCCACATTGCCAGATGCCCCGGGAGATTCTGGATCCCCACCTCGTCGGCGTACAGCGGGGCGATCGGCGCCGATTCGGTCCGACGGGCCAGCTCCACCAGATACCCCGCCAGCGCCAGCCGGGCGAGCCGCTCATCTTCGCCGTGAGTAAGCACCAGGCCGATGCGGCGGAAGCCTGCCGACCACAACTGCGACAACGCGAGGCGACTGGCCTGGGTGTGGTCAGTGGTAATGACGTCGAGCTGCGGCTGCACGTGAAACGACTCGATCTTCAGTGCGCAAAGACGCGTCCAGTCGAGCGGGAGTTCCCGCGTCTGCAGCGAAAAAGACGCGACGATCGCACAATCGATATTGCGCGATTCCAAAATACCGTTGAGTCGCAACGGAGAGAGGTTCTGCGGACCGACGAAAAACCGCTCGAGCACAAAGCCCATGCGCTCCGCCGTCTCCCGGACTCCGACGTACAGGTCTCGCCGGGCGGCCGACTCGTCGAACGCCGCGCCGGAGGCCAGATCGCTGAGGAACGCGATCTGCGGGGCCGAACGGAGGGGATGGTTCGCCACGCGATGAAAGTTGAACGCGTCGAGCGCCGGATCAGGATGATAACCGACCTTTTCGGCAATGGCCCGGATTCGCTCGCGGGTCTTGACCGGAATCTCGGGATTGTTCCTCAGCGCAAGCGAGACGGTGGACTGATGCACGCCGGCCAGAATCGCCACATCCCTCATGGTGGGCGGCCGGGGGGCCTCCGTCCTGGTCAGCGTCCGGTCGTTATTCAATCGCGCTTTCATCGGACGGGAGGCGCGGAGGCGCCGTTTTGCCAGTGTCCGGCGATGTACACCGCCGGCGGACAGGGGGAAATTCCCCGCTGGCCGACCTTCAGCGCCAAGGCGAGAACCTCGGCCGCCTGTCGGCCAACCGCCAGATGGTTTTGGACGACTCCGGCCACGAGCGGATCGGGATCGCTGAGGCATAGACAGACGCAGGCAAGTTCGTCGGGCACGCGCAAGCCGGTGGCCATGGCCATCGGCAGGATCTCCGACCAGTTGCTGATCACCACCTGCACCCCATGTTCCCGCACCCACGATCGCAGATTCGGGAGGACGTCCTGGACGCGTTCTTCATAGGCGAAGTGGAGGGGAGGAATTCTTTCCGCCGGCGGAACTCCAGCCTGCTCGATCAGGCAGCCGGCTGCATAGAGGTCGCGGGTCGCCGCCTCATCGTATAGTCCCACCGCCATGCCGATCCGGCGGTATCCCAGCTCGTACAACCGTCCGTAGGCGAGCCGCACCGCCTGCATCTGGTCGTTCGCGACGACGACCACGGCGGGCTCCATGAATCGGCTGTCGATCTTCACGATCGCATAGCGCGACCAGTCCAGCGTGATGGTTTCGCCCGGGATGTTGAACGCGCCGATGATGATCCCCTCGCACTCCGCGTCGTGCAAACGGGCTTCGAGCATGCTCGACGACAGGTGCGTTTCGCTGACGAACAGCAGATCACAGGAATACCCCATGGCCTCCGCCTGCCTCCGCGCCCCCTCGAAGAAATACCGCATATGCGGCGCGCCGTAGATCGCCGCCCGATCCGGGTGGTTCGTCAAAAAAGCCATTCGTTGGGTTCTTCGGGGGAGGTGCACACCGGTCCGCCGTGAGGTGAGCGCCATGAGAACAGGGTCGCGTTGATAGCCGAGTCCGGTGGCAATCGCGGAGATTCGCGCGCGTGTCGGCGCAGAAATGCCCGGATGCCCCCGCAGCGCAAGCGACACTGTCGTGACATGGACATTCGCCTGCCGCGCGACATCCTTCAGCGTCACGCGGTGCGAGAGAGTCTTTAGGCTGCTATCGATTTGGGCGACCACGGCTTGGTAACGACTCATCAGGCGGCATTCTCGAAAGATCTTAATCCAATCGGCGTCTCTTCAGCAGAGACGCGATCCGGGAGGCCTTGCTTGGCAGAGGGTGGGCGAGACCGACTCGGTGCCATGCGAAGGCCTTTGCGCCAGATTGCAGTTCGTTTCGAGACACCGGTAAAGGCTTCAGCAACTCATACGTTAGAGAATGCATGGTGATATTATGTCGATCATGCCAAGAAACATCGGTTCAGACTATGGGGTGTAAGCCTCAAAGGCCATTAACATATTGCCAATAATTAGCTTGCATAAGCGAACAAATGCGATCGCGTCGCCGGCAAGGTCGTCATCCCCTGCCCGGATCCGGGAGTTACCGTCGACGGTGCCCGGGGCAGCGGCATGGATCTTGGGACGATGGGTCCGCAACTGGAATAATGCGACAGGAAGTCGCCCAGGTTGGATCCATGCAATCGGGGTGATTTGCGCACGCAGTTCTGCAGACTGCCCGGTGCCGCGTTATCGGGCGGGTTCGCCGTGGCTCCGAAGCCTGGCGAAGGAGGGCGATCCCCGCCTCGCTCGGTGAATCGGCGGGGTCCGGCGACCCCGCCCTACATCCGACTGCATCGTTACGACTGAGTTGTGGCCGCTATCGAAGGTGGCGGAAGCGTCAGCGCGAAATCACTTCGACTGAGTCGAGGGTGATCGAATCCCAGCCGTCGACGAGTCCGGCGAGCGTGATCCGGTTGGCGCCTGGTTGGAGCACGACCTCCACATCGAAGTTCTTCCATTCGCCGCCCGTGGATGGAAACTGCAGCGGAATCTCCTTCGCGTCGCCGACCTTGAGGGAATACGGCAGCGTTTTTCCTGTCGCCCCCTGATACCCGAAGCGCAGCGTCGCCTTCCCGCCCTTCGTCGCCACGACGCCGAACGTCGCGCTGGAACCGACGCGGCCGAGGTTCCGGAGCACGCCGCGGCCGGCGGATCCGCCTTTAAAATCGGCCAGATCGGCCACCCCGGACCGCGCCGCCAGCGCGGCGGGATAAACCGACGGCGGGTGCGCGGTCGGTTGGAAGGCAAAGGAGTTCAGCGCGAAACCGGGTGCGTCGACAAAAATCAGCAGGCTCAATTGTCCCGGGTTGAGGTACACGGTTGGAACGGCAATATCCTTGAAGGTATCTTCGCTGCCGGTGGCAGGCACGTCGATCGCCGCGAGCACCCGGTCGAGGGCCATGAAGCGGATGCGCCCGC
The DNA here is from genome assembly GCA_035648795.1 of Opitutaceae bacterium. Taxonomy (GTDB): domain Bacteria; phylum Verrucomicrobiota; class Verrucomicrobiia; order Opitutales; family Opitutaceae; genus Fen-1467. Next base: position 27,743 of record DASRKV010000105.1, on the reverse strand, counting down.
CGCCCTGCGCGCTGGCGAGACGAGCGGTGAGATCGAAGTAACCGCCGTTGCTGCAATCGATGGTATAGCGCGCCCATTCGCCCGGCCGCAGACCGGCCAGGACGTAACCCCCGCCCGCGTCATTGGTGTCCACAATGCCGAGATCGTCCGCGCGGTAGCGTGTCTTCTCCGGCAGCGGACGCTCGCAGTGGAAGGCCACGCCCTCTCCGCCATCATCGTAATTGATGGCTTTGATGCGCGCCGGAAGAGTCGGAGGCGGGAAAAAATGCGGGATCGGTTTGCCCTGCGAACCGGTCACCTCGGTCCGCGGATCGATGACCTGAACCGAGAGTTCGGGTGCGGTGCGCGCCGACAGAGCCCCGCCGTCAAGGGTGACGTCGATCACGTGGTGGGGCGCGCTGCGGGCATCCAGCACCACGGTCAGCACCCGCGCCCTCGGGTCCCACGCCCATTCGCCCGGTGCCACGTCGCCGGACGCGGCGGGCGGTCGGGCTGCGACGTTCTCCAGCCGGACGCCCGTCGGCGTCTCCCCAAGATGAAAGCGAACGCGGTAGATCGACGGCGCGAAGCGCCTGTTCGACTCGTCGATCACCAGCCGGACGCCGCTGGCGGTCTCCTCGCTGGTGAGGTGGGTGAGCGTGTAGTCGCCCTGGCGGTAGGCGAACGTGAGACCGTCGTCCTGGTAGAGGGTGAAACTCGACCGGCCGCTGGGAAAAACCTCGATCGTCAGGGGATCCCATGGTTTCTCGCTCGTGTTCTTCATGTCCGGCGCGAGCGGGATGATGGCGCCGGCGCGCACCGCGACCGGAATCCGGTTCGGCGGCGCGGCCACGACCCAGTCCCGCCCGCCGGCATATTCGTAGCCGTAGTCCCAATCGATCCAGCGGCCGGGCGGAAAATAAACCTTGCGGTTGGTCTGCCCCTCGAAAAGCACCGGCGCGACGAGCAGCTCGTCACCAAACATGTACTCGTCGCCCGGCGTGGCGACGGATGCCGGATCATCGGGGAATTCGAGGGCGAGCGGCCGCACCAGAGGCAGGCCGCGCTGGCTGGCCTCCCAGGCAAAGGAGTAGATGTAAGGCAGCAGGCGGTACCGCAACTGCAGGTAATGCCGGCAGCTCTGCTCCACCGCCGGGCCGAACTGGTAGGGCTCGGGCGCGCCGCCGGCCTTGTGGGTGCGGGTGATCGGGCTGAATACCGAAAACTCCATCCAGCGTTCGTAGAGCCGGGCATGCGCGCCGAACCGGTCGTTCCGGTAATAGCCCGTCAGAAATCCGCCGGTATCGCAGGTCCACCAGGCGAAACCCGACAAGCCGGAATTGAGCATCTCCGGCGGATGCGCCCGGAGGGTGGAATAATCGCTGAAGATGTCGCCTGTCCACACGGCCGCATGGTGCCGCTGCAGCCCGGCCGAGCCGGAGCGGGTGAGGATGAAGGGCCGCTGGTCGGGATGCACCGCGAGCTGCACGCCCTCGAAGCTGCGCGTGCACAACTGCGAGAATTCGTTGTGAATGCTGGCGGGACGCCCGCCGTAGTAATGGGTCTGCGGCGGCTCGCCTTCCGGCTCCGTCAGGTCGAGCCACCAGCCGGCGACACCGATTTCGTTGAGGCGGCGGGTCTGCGGCCAGAGCCAGTCGTTGATCTTCGGATTCGTGAAATCGAGCAGTTCGCCTCCATAGTACCCGCACTCGACGGGGTTCCCGTGACCGTCCGTCGCAAACACGCCCGCCGCCCATCCCGAGGCGAAAGTGGGCGACTCCTTGACGATCATCGGGCCGGATTGGGACAGGACGATTCTCACGTTGCGTTGCAGATAGCCGGCGATCTTGCTGGCCGGAGTATAGCCCGGGCCGGACCAGCGTTTCGCCCAGACGTAGTCGTTGGTGATCTCCGGCCAGTCGGCATCGATCACCATCACGTCGACCGGAAAGCCGCGCGCGGTGAGCTGATCGTAGGCTTCATCGAGTTCGTTCCAGTTGTAATAGGTGCACTTGCTCTGCCAGTAACCGAGGGCCCAGAGCGGCGGCAGCGAGGGCCGGCCCGTCAGACTCGTATAGCGCCCGACCATGTCGGCCAGCGTCGGGCCGTCGATCACGTAGAGGTCGATCTCGCCCCCGTCGGCGTCGCAACGCACCTCGTCGCCCTTGGTCTTCGCGAGGTCGAAACGCAGATGGTGGATGTTGTCGTAAAAAACGCCATACCCGTGGCCGTGCCGGCCGGTGCTGAACAGCACCGGAATCGGATTTTGGGCCGTCACATCACCGGAGTTGATCTTCTGGCCCGCCCACAGATCCCGGATCACGCCGCGCCGGTCCAGCCGGCCCCCGTTCTGATTGTCCTGCCCCAGCCCCATCAACCGTTCGCTGTCCGCCACCGTGTGGGTGAGCGTCCAGGCCGCGCCGGCGGTCGTCATCGACACTTTTGCATCGGCCAGGAGCGGCGTTCCGTCGGCCACCCGCACCTCGAACCACAACGTGCGCCGGTCGATGCGCACGGTCAAGGCGCCCGTTCCCACCGTCACCGTGTCGCCGTTCTCGGCCGTGGTCAGCGAAATCCGTGTCGCTGGCGCCGTCCCCATCGCCAGCGACGGCTCGCGCTTGAACTCCCCCGCCGGTTTCAACCAGACCCGGACAATGTGGGGATCCAACGCTTCGACCCTCAATCGGCCCCCGCCCGGAGCCTGCACGGTCATCTGGAGCCCGGCGGCTTCTCCGGCGTCAGCAGCAGCGGCGCGGCAACCGGCCACGGTTGCGCCGACCAACGACACGGAACAGATCAGTTGTCGAACCAAGGTGAGGTATTTCATCAGTTGAACGAAGGTGCCTGAATTCCGGTTGCCTCAAACGCCGCCGCCCGGATCCCCCTGTGGAACATCCATCCCTGCGCGGCAAACAGCGGCACATTTGTTGGCTCTGGCCACACGGTGGGGGCATTCCCGGACCGGCAGGCGCGTACATTTCCCCATCGCCTGAGAGCATCGATTCTCATCACCGCAGCGACAGAGATTCGCCCGAACCGGCGGCGATCCAAGAAAACCGCTGTAAGAACGGCGCCGGGAGACTGCTCCCGGCGCCGTAGAAACCCCGATGACACGTTGTACTAGCTTAACCCCTCATGTATTCGGGAATCGGCTGAACGGGTCAGAAGGTGAACGTGTTCGTAATGAACCACGTCGTCAGCTCGGGAATGCGGTAAGCCGCCGGTGTGCCGTCTGGTTGGGCGGTAATCGGGATCAGCTTCTTGTCCGCAAACGCATTCCTCACGTTCAGTTGAATGTGCCAGTCCAGCTTCGAGGTGAGCTTGCGCCCGTAACCAAGCCACAGATCGATATTGGTCTCGGTGGGCCCCATATAAGGCTTGGACAGATTGAAGGTGCTGTCGCCGGTCGTGGGATCCGCCATCAGGGGATAGCCGATGACCACCCCATCCTCCCAGCGATAGCCGCCGCCAACGCTAAAGCCCCTCAACTTGCCCTCGGTGAACTTATAGTTCGTGACGAGATTAAAATGCCACGGCCGCAGCTCGGGGACATCCGCACCCTGCTGGAGCAACAGGAGTTGCCAGGCGGACAGGAATTGGGCGTCCCAGACGCTATGGATGGTGTCCGTGCTGCCGGCCCACCAGTAACGGATATTACCGGCATCCCCGTGATAGACCGCCGTCCTGGCATTGATCCAATCCGCGAGCGTTCCGCCCAAATTGATCCGCGTGGCGGAATCATGTGAAGCATTGACGGTCAAGTCCCAGTTCTTCGTGATCTGGGCGGAGAGTTCATACTCCGTGCCCTTGGACACGGTGTCGCCCGTGGCCGTGAGACCCTGGGGTTGGACGTAAGTCTGCAACCGGTTCGACCACGCCGCCTGGCTGGTGTCGATATGCCACGCGGTAAGAAACTTAGCCGGTACCGCGTTGGCAAACCATGCGGTGTCCGCAGCCACCTCGACGGCGTGCGCCTGGTCCGGCGTCTGGCCAACAAACGGATTGGAATAATAATCCCACTGCCAGCTGGGACCACCGGCCGGATCGCCGGCCAAGCCTGCGATGTTGATCTTGGCGAAGGTGTAGCCCCACTCCTCGGTGAAGCCGATCAAATACATGGGGAGCACGTTATCGAGCGAGGCATTCTTCACCGTGGTCTTATACCAGTCCACCTTGAGGGTGATGCGGTCGTTGAGGGTGGAGAGCGCGATGCCGTAATCCTTGGTCTCGCCCGTGGGGGCGGCCAGGGGATCGCCCATTACATCCACGCGACCGGCCGCCGGCTGGAAGTTGCTCGAATGGTTATAAAAGAGGCTGACGTCGGTCCCGGCCGGCATCTTGGCCTTGATGAACTTCGGGGTGTGGAGCACCACGCTCCAACTGGTCGAATCGCCCGAGACGACATTATTGGGAGTGGATGGAAGCACATATCCTGGATCCAAGACGTTAGCCGAATTGTCGGCGTTTTTATCTGCAATGATGCTGTAGCTCTTCGCGGTATCCCGGCGGACACCGACGGTCCCAACAATCGTGTCGTCCCAGAAGAAGCCCTGCCAGACCATGGCCTTGGACTCGATCTTGTCGCGGCTCTTGGCCGCCGACGAATAGAGCTGGTTGATGTCGCCGGTGTCGGCGTTCATCACGCTGAACGGCACCGAGCTCCAACCGATATAATTGGCCGGATTATACGCCTGGTACGAAGCACCTACCGGTCCATCAGGAATCTGGTTATAGTACGATCGGACCAAGGTGTAAGGGGAGCCTGGATTAACCGTCGAGGACGTGTTCCAGTGTGAATCGAAAAGCTTCACCGTTCCGGAACTCGGAGGCACCTGGACCGTCGAGACGTTGGAAAGATCGGCGCCCGCCGCTGAAGTGGTGCCCAGAAGCGAGGGCCCAATATAGGAGACGACGTTGACCTGGCGGTAGGAGTCAGTCATGTAGGGCGAGTTCAAATAATTCAGCCCATAAACCGGATCTGCGACCCAGCGGTTCCACGATCGTTGCTCGATATCTTTCTGGTCTGTGCTATAGAGCGCGGTGAACACATGGCGACCCAGAATGTCGGTGAGCAGCGACTTGCTCATGAAGTCCGTGAAATTGAGGTTGCCAAAGGCGGTCACGCGAAAGTCATTACGCTTGGTGGCGTATGAGTTGTTCCCATAAGGGGAGCCGGTATCGACATACGGACGACCAACGTTGGGATTGGGGCTGCCGTCGATGAGGTTGGTGTTAAGGTCGATCTGGATGTTTCCCGGGCCGCCGGAGACCTGGCCATTGTGGTAGCGTTGAAAATCATACGCCAGTTCGATGCCCAGGCGGTCGTCCAAGATGGTCTGGGAGAATGCGGCGTTAAGGGCTTCAAAGCCCTCCCACTGCGCCGCGTTGGGGCCGTCAATCAGTTTGTCCCAGAAGTTGAAGATCGACGGATCCGTGATGTAGGTATTCTTGTATTGTCCCAGATTGGAGTAGGGAAGACCGTAGGTGCCATCGGCATTACGCACGTTGATCGCGTAATTGGAATAGCCGATGATGCCGCCCAGGCGGTTAAACTGGATGCCGCCAATGGATTTGACGACCGCGCCGGTCGGGCCGACGCCGAATGGCGTATCGAGCTCGCCCGTGCGGATCGGCGCATCATGGGTACTGGAATTTGCGTCGGGGTACGTCAGATAGATGCCACCCAACACCGACCCATTGCCGTAGTCGCCCAACCAGGGATTGAAAGCCGGATTGACCGCACCCGCAGTCCCGGCTTTTAAATGCGCACCCGAGGCAAGGGGATTCGCCGAGTCAAAAACCCAGGACTCAAACGGATCATACGTCGCCTTGCCGAAATTCCACCACGGGGTGATGTTGTCGCCCGGCGGCAGCGAGCGCGGCCGGTCGGCCGTGATGTCACCCTGTTCGTAATTAACCCTGAATGACGAGTGCGCAGAGCCTTTATTGAGGAAGCTCGGATCGTAACGCAGGGCGGCGTACAGGCGCTTGTCGAGGTTGAAGGCCGGGTCCTGCCGATATTCAGTGTCATCGCGCAGTCCTTCGACCCGGATGGCCAGTTCGTCCTTCAGCAGCACGTGATTGATGTCCAACAGGCCGCGGTAGCTCCCGTAACTGCCGAAGCGCGCTTCCACCGTGGTTCCCTCCTTGAACGACGCCCCGTTGGTGGTGCTGTTGATGATGCCCGCTGGGCTGCCCAAACCGAAAAGAATCCCGTTGGGGCCGCGTTGCATATCGACCCGCGCGACGTTGTAGGAATCCCACGGGATGTCGGTCAGGAAGTAATCGCGGGTATTGTCGGCGGCAGCCAGACCCCGCACCCGGGTGTTCGTCTGGGGCGACCGCAGGAGGTTCGTCTCATCCAACACTTGTCCGTTACCGGTGCCGGCGAAGTTGCCGGGGATTCCACCGACCTCGGTATTGGTCGTGTAGACCAGCAGGTCCTGGTTATTCCTTGCACCGGTGTCCTTCAAGAACTGCTCGGTCACGACCGAGATGGCGGAGCCCACGTCCTTCAGATCGGTCTTGATGCGTGTTCCGGCCAGCGTGGCGGTGCCACGGTAGCCGATGTCTTCGTCTCCAGTCACATAAAAGGGAGACATTTTCACCACGGATTCTTCCGGGGTCGTCCCCGGGTTGGGCGCGGCGGGCGCAGGCGCCTCTTGCGTTCGCAGGTGCGCCGCGGTCACGAGCCAGAATGCGGATACCGCACTGATGACAGCTATCTGTTTGCTTGGAATTCTCATAGCGAGTTCAGGTTGGGGGTGAGGGTAATCGAGACGTAGGTTTCGATTGCGGAATCGTAGTGGCGGCCCCCCAAGGGTAAAGGCGCGGTCTACTCTCTCGTTAGCGACCACCCGCGCAAAAGCGCGACCCTGCCGGGAATTTCGAATTGCACGGAACGACGGCGCGGTTCGGCGACCGCGCCCTCCAGCACCGCACCAGACAGTTCGCAGAACTGCGTGCGAGAATCGTACTGATTACATGGATTCAGCTCACCGGGCCGGCCCGGCCGCGGGCCAGCTCACCGCCAGAAACGTCGCCGGCGGCTCCCGCCTTTCCGCGAACGCCTCCCGATAAGCCCGCGGAGTGCAGCCCGTCCGCTCCCGGAACCGCCGGTTGAAATTGGAGAGTGTGGGAAATCCCGCCTCTGCGGCGATGTCGGCCACGCGGCGCGGCGTCTCGCGGAGCAACCGCCCCGCGTCGTCGATGCGCAGTTCGTTCAGGAACACCGAGACGTTGCGTCCCGTGGCGCGCTTGAAATAACGGCTGAAAGCTTCGGGCGTCATGGCCGCGACCCGCGCCATCTGCGCCAGGGACAAGGGATCGCGGAAGCTCCGCATGAGAAAGGTGTAGACCCGCGCCAGCCTTTCCTCCGCCCGGAAGTCCAGGCTCGGCTCATAGGCCGCACTGGCCAGGGGGCGGGCCCGGCCTGCGCCCGCGAGCAACTCGAGGACCGCCAGAAGTTCCAGGAGACGCGGCAGGCCCTTGAGCGAAGGGAACGTGCGCATCCCCGCCATCGCCCGGCGGGCGGCCAGGCCCGAGAAATGCAGGCCGCGCGCCGCGCGCGCACACAAATCCCGCACGGCGGCGAACTCCGGCCTGGTCCAAATCTCCGCGCCGAGAAAATCCAGGCGGAACTGCACCACCACCGAATGAGCCCTGGCTCCCGGTGCCTGCCGGCCCTCGTTGTGCCAGAAATGAGGCAGGTTCGGTCCCAGCAGCACCAGGTCGCCCTCGGCGAACGGCTCGATGCTGTCGCCCACGAACCGGCGCCCCCGGCTCGCCACGATCAGGGTCAGCTCGAGTTCCGGATGGAAATGCCACGGCACATCGAATCGCGCGATTTTCCGCTCCTCCACGTGGAAAGAGCGGTCCAGCCCCACCAAAATTTTTTCAAAGCGCGGACGCATCGGATGACACAAAAATGACCGGTTAATCATGACCGTTCAAACCAATTGGTCAATTAAAGCCCAGAACTGGCTAATGGCGGCGGAGACAGCGCGGCGGCGTCACGGTATACTCGGCTGCATCCCCCGCTGCGCCGCCACGCCCCTCCCTCATGGATCCAACCTCCTTCCGTTCCTATCGCGATCTGCCGCCCGTGGCCGGCATCGCCACCCTCTCTGAGGCGATGCGCATCGGCCTCTCGATCGACGACTGCGTCGGCCGGTTGAAGCGCCATCACTGGGCGTTTCGCCGGCTGCACCAGATCTTCGTGAATCGGCTCACCGCCGAGCCGATCTACGAGCTGAAGATGGGCTTCAGCCTGCACGCCCATTATTGCGCCGAGCACGCCGCCGCCTGGCGGAAGCGCGTCGCCGAGATGCGCGAGCCGCCGCTCGGGCTGGACGTCGGGCCGCACCCGGCGCTCGATGTCTTTTTCGACGAGGTGCTGGCTGCGCCCGACACCGCCACCCTCTTGCTCGGCCTTTACGAACACGCGGTGCCGGCGTTGCGCGGCGCCCTCCAACACCACTTGGCGGAGACCAACCGTCTGGTCGATCATCCGAGCGTCCGCATCTGCCGGTTTGCGCTGATTGAAGTCGAAGAGATGCTGGAGTACGGGACCGGCTGCATCAGCCGGTTGGTCACGCCGGAGAAACGCTCCGAGCTGGCGCCCTGGGTCGGACTCCTGGCCCGCGTGCTCCGGCAGGCCGGCGGACTCGACGGCGCGCAGCCGGCAGAGGCGGGTCCGCTGGAGCGGCAGTTTTCCCGGACACCGCATGCCTATGACCCGGTCCCGCGGCGCGACGAACGTTTTTCCGATCCCTACAACATGGGAGTGCACGCCGAGGTGTTTCTCTACGACGAGAAGCTGCCGGCCCCCCCGAAGACGCTCATGCTGTACTACAAGCGGCTGCGCGAAATCGACGTGCCCGAGATGATGGCCAGCATCATCACCGAAACGGCCGGCCAGCCGTGGGCATACTATGTCGACATGACGCGGCAGCTCTGGGATGAGGCGCGCCACGCCATGATGGGTGAGATCGGCTTCGTCCGGGCGGGCATCGACTGGCCGAAGTTCGTCCGGGTCAATTTCACCTGGTCGCTGGCGCTCAACACCCAACTGGCTCCCCGCGAGCGGCACGGCGTGCTCTATTTCATCGAGCAGGGCCTCATGCCCAAGACCGGCAAGCGCTTCGAGTGGGAGGTGGGCGTGGCGTCGGGCGATCCGTTCTCGGCCATGATTCAAGACTACGACTGGGCGGACGAGGTGCTCCATGCGCGCATCGGACGCGACTGGTACGTCGCGCAATTCGGCAAGGCGAAAGAGGCCGTCGACTACGGTGACAAGTGCTGGTCCAAGGTGCTCATCGACTGGGCGAGCTACCGCGACCAGGGCCTGACGCAGCATGAGAATTGGTGGCCGGCGCTCTATCGGGAATGGTGCCGCGTCCACCAACTCCCGCCGGACGCTGCCGTGCTCTCCTACCACACCAGCTACGCCACCGCCCGCGCCGACTTGCGGGAGGTGAGTTCCTCCGGTTGAACCGCCGTCCCCCGCTCTCCGCCCTCGCTCCACGCCGGTTTGCGATCCCCCACCGATGAGCCCCACGCCATCCCTCGCGGTCATTGCCTGCGCCGTGCGGGAAGATGAAGTGCGCCACCTCGTCGCCGATCTGCCCCAGGTGCCCGGCGACGCCTCGTTGCTGCGCGACCTGCTGGCCGGCCGCTGGAACGAGAGCCGCTTTCTGCTCGTGCCGCCGCGCCACGGCATCGCCCTGACGGCCGACGCCACCATCATCCGCGCGATCCCGCCGCCGATTTCGCCGTGACCACCACCGCCCTCCGCCTCTTCACGCCCGACGGGCGTCACGATCTGACCGTGCCGGCCGACGAAGCCGGGCTGCCGGTCTCCGAACTGCTCGCCCGCCGTGGTTACCCATTGAATACACGCTGCGGCGGACACGGGCGGTGCGGCGGTTGCGCAGTCATCCTGCGTGCGGGGTCCCTGCTCCGCCCCGGCGCCGGCACCCGCGTCACGGCCGGTTCGCCGGGGAGCTTCCCGTCGTGCCAACTGCGTCTGGGGGCGGAGCCCGTCGAGCTGGCCGTGCCGGCGCGTTCGCTGCTGCGCCATGCGCCGGCGGTCGTGGCGGAGTTTCGCCTCAATATCCCGTGGGCGCACGATCCGCTGATTCCCGCGGCGCGCTACGGCGCGGCTGTGGACCTCGGCACGACCACCGTCGCCCTGCTGCTGTGCGATCTGGCGACCGGCCGGGTGATCGGAGAAGCCTCGGCGTTCAACGCGCAGATCCGCTTCGGGGAAGACGTGCTGACGCGGATCCAACTGTGCAGCACCGAACCGGGGGCCCTGGCGCGGCTGCAGCGGGCCGCAGCCGGCGAGACCATCAATCCGCTGCTCGCCGAGGCGTGCCGCCAAGCCCGCATTTCGCCACGCGACGTCGGCGGGATGACCGTCGCCGGGAACACCACGATGCTGCACTTGCTCGCGGGCGTGGACCCGACGCCGATGGGCGTCCATCCGTTCCAGCCGGTCTTCCTCGAGCACCGCCGGTACGCCCCACATGATCTCGGCCTGGATTTTGGCGACGGCGCCGCCGAGGTGCACCTGCTGCCCGGGCCGGCAGCCTACGTGGGCGCCGACCTGGCCGCCGGCATGGTCGCCACCGGCCTGCTCTACGACGAGGGCCCAGCGCTGCTGGTGGACGTGGGCACCAACGGCGAAATCGTCGCGAAGGTCGGCGACCGGCTGATCGGCTGCGCCACGGCGGCGGGGCCGGCCTTCGAGGGCGCCGGCTTGACGAGCGGCATGCGCGCTGTCCAGGGCGCGATCGAGCGCGTGCAACTGCAAACGGACCCGTTTGCGGCGGAACTCGGCGTCATCGGCGGAGCCGCCCGCCCCCTCGGACTCTGCGGCTCGGCCTACATTGATTTTCTCTGGGAGGGTCGGCGGCGGGGACTCCTGCAGCCCAGCGGCCGGTTCACCCGCGCCTTCTGCTCGGGCGCCGGCGACGCAGTTCAGGCCGATGCCGATGGCCGCAAACTGCGCCTGCATCCCCGCGGCGTCTCGGGTCCGGTCTGGATTTCCGAGCGGGACGTCGCGCGGCTCCTGCAGGCCAAGGCCGCCATCGCCGCCGGCATTGCGACGCTGCTGAAGTTGCTCGGCACCACCCCGCCCGCCGTGAAACGGCTCTACCTTGCCGGCGGATTCGGCCTGCATCTGTCGTTGGAACACGCCATCGGATGCGGGCTGCTTCCGGGATTTGCAACCGGGCAGATCCAGGTCGTGGGCAACACCTCGCTCGGCGGCGCCTTCCTCGCCTTGAACGACCGCAGCCTGCTTGCGGAGATGGCCGACGCGTGCCGGAGCATGGAGGCCATCGAGCTCAATCTGCAGCCCGGTTTCGAGAACGCCTACATCGACAACCTGCTGCTGCCCTGACATGCCCGCGCCGAACACCACGGAGATCTTTCCCGGCCTGCTCGACGCCGCTGGGTTCGACCGGCTGGCGCGCCTGCACCGGCGGGCGACGGGCCTGGCGCTGGCGGCGGTTGATGCCGACGGATGTTTCCTGCGCGGCGCCCCCGGCGTGGCCGCGTGTGCGCGGAGCGAAGCGTGCCGGATCTTTCGGGCGCAGGCGGTGGCGGAGGCCCTGCGCTGGGGCGAGCCTTGCGTGCTCTGCTGCGGCTGCAACCGGGCGTTGTGGGCCGTTCCGGTGATGAGCAACCAGCGCCTGCACGGCGGCCTGCTCGTGGCCGGTGTCGCGTTGAAACGTCCCAGCCGCGCCGGCAGTCTGGATCGCCGCATCCTCGGCGCCTGCAACCGGCTGCTGACCCTGGCCACCGAAGCCAATCTCACGAACGCCGCGCTGCTCGGCGAGCGGCGCCATGCGGCCCGGCGCGAGCGCGAGAAGGCCGAGGCGCTCCACACCTTGAAGGACCGGCTGCACGACGACATCCGGAGCATCTACCTGCATGAGGAGCCGGCGTTGCTGGCGGCCATCCGCCGCGGGGAACGCACCGAGGCCCGCCGCATCATCAACCGGGTGCTCACCGCCATCTACGCCGTCGGCCAGGCGCACACCGAGTTGCTCAAGAGCCTGGCGCTGGAGCTCGTGGTGATGATGACCCGGGCGGCGGTGCAGGCCGGCGGCGATCCGGCGAAAATCCTCGGCCTCAACTACCAGTCGCTCACCGCGCTGGCCGAGGTCGCCGACCAGGAGGCCCTGGCGGTCTGGCTGTGCGACATGCTCGAACAGCTCATCGACGCCATCGAAGCCAACACCCGGCTGCCCAACTCGGTGCTGCTCGCGCGCGCGCTGGAGTTCATGGAGACGCATCTCGCCGACGACCTCTCGCGCGAGCAGACGGCCCGCGTCGCCGGTCTTTCCCCCAGTCACTTCTCGCACCTGATGCGGGCCAAGACCGGCTGGTCGTTCACCGAGCTGCTCACCCGGCTGCGGGTGGACCGCGCCTGCCAGTTGCTGGTCCGCACCGACGCCCCGCTGGTGCAGGTCGCCCTGGAGTGCGGCTTCGGCGACCAGAGTTATTTTTCGCGGGTCTTCCGCCGGCGGACGGCCCACACGCCCGGCGAGTACCGCCACGGCCCTGCGGCCGACGCACCAAAGTCCCAAACAAAAGCACCGCCGTCCAATCCGGCCGCCCCGGCTTCTGCTAGGCTGCGACCCGTTTTCTCAACGCCGCTCCGCTCATGACAACACTCGAACAACTTTCCGAAGCCGTCGCCGCCGGCAAGAGCAAGGAGGCCAAAACCCTCACGCAGCGGGCCCTCGACGAGGGCGTCAAGCCCGGTGCCCTCGTGGACCAGGCGCTGGTGCCGGCGATGGCCTCGGTCGGCGAGAAATTCAAGAACAACGAGATTTTCGTGCCCGAGATGCTGATCGCAGCCCGGGCGATGAAGGAGGCGATGAACGTGCTGGAACCGCGGCTGCTCGCCGCCGGCATCACGCCCAAATACACGGCCGTGATCGGCACGGTGCAGGGCGACCTGCACGACATCGGCAAGAACCTGGTGGCCGTCATGTGGAGAGGGGCCAATTTCCGCGTCATCGACCTGGGCGCCAACGTGGTCCCCGGCAAGTTCGTGGCCGCGATCAACGAGTACCGGCCGCAGGTGGTCGGCCTGTCCGCGCTGCTGACCACCACCATGCCGGCCATGGTCGAAACCCTGCGGGCCATCCGCGCCAGCGGTTGCCCGCCGGTCAAGATCATGGTGGGCGGCGCGCCGATCAGCCAGCAGTTCGCCGAGGAGATCGGCGCCGACGGGTACGCCCCCGACGCGGCCTCGGCCGCGGACAAGGCCCGGACGCTCGCCGGGGTGGTGTGAGGATGACCCCGCTCCCCCCGCCGGCGGCGGAGGCCGATCCTCAATCCTTTCGCCGATGAAATACCGAAGTCTTGCGATCACGAATTCGGACGACCTGCTGTTCGGCAGTGCGCCCAAGCCACTGGTGACCCGCCAAGGGCTGCGTCTCGGCGGCGGGCTGGTTTATCCGGAACTCAATTTCACGCTGCCCATGATGGACGTCACGGCGGCGACGATGCCCGTGGTGGTCCGCCACTACCAGGAGATCATCAAGGACGCGCTGCGCCGCGCGGCCGAACTCGAGGCTCCCGGCGTCGTGATCGAATTCGAGACCGTCCCGCCCATGACCGCCACGCCGGCCTTCGGACTCGAGATCGTCCAGGTGCTCCTCGCCGGCATGGAGGAAGCCCGCCGGCTCTACGGTCTGCCGACGGCGCTGCGCATGACGCCCAACGACAACCGGGAATTCGCGCGCCCGCCGGTCATGCGTTCGGGCGAGCATTGGGAGCGGATGCTGGAGCTCTTCGATGGCTCGGCCCGCGCCGGGGCCGAGCTGCTGAGCATCGAATCGGTGGGCGGCAAGGAGCTGCATGACGACGCGCTGATGAACTGCGACCTCGGGCAGGTGATCTTTGCGCTGTGCGTGCTCGGCGTGCGCGATATGGAATTCCTGTGGAAACAGCTCGCCGTCATCGCGCGCCGCCACGGCGCCATCTGCGCGGGCGACACCGCCTGCGGCTTCGGCAACACCGCGATGGTGCTGGCCGAGCAGAAGATGATTCCCCGGGTCTTTGCCGCCGTCGTGCGAGCCGTCACGACGGTGCGCACCCTCGTGGCGTACGAACAGGGCGCCGTCGGCCCGGGCAAGGATTGTGCCTACGAAAACCCTTACCTCAAGGCCATCACCGGCTATCCGGTGGCCATGGAAGGCAAGACCTCCGCCTGCGCGCATTTCAGCCCGCTTGGCAACATCGCGGCGGCCTACGCCGACACGTGGTCCAACGAGTCGGTGCAGAATGTCCGCCTGCTCGCCGGCATGGCCCCGACCTGCTACATGGAGCAGTTGATCTACGACTGCCGTTTGATGAACCGGGCCCTGGCGGACGGGAAGGCCGCCGCGCTCACCCTGCGGCGCTGGCTGGTGGAGTCCGACGCGGGGCTCGATCCACAGGCCTGGGTGCTGACCCCGGACAGCGTCATGGCGATCGCCCGCGCGATCGTGAACGCACCGGACCATTACCAGGCGGGCGTCGCCGCCGCGCGCTGCGCCATCGATCTCCTGCGCACCGGCCACGCCGCCGGCTCGCTCAAGATCGCTCCGCGCGAACTCGGTTTTCTCGACTCCATGGCTCGCCAACTCGACGAGCTGCCGGCTGACGAGGCCGCCTTCATCGCCCGGCAGATGTCGCTGGCCGATCCGGCCAAATACCTCCCAGCGGAGTACGGCCTCTGACCGTCGCCCTCCGGTTCGCCTCATGTCGCATCGCTACCCGCCAGTTTCTTGTCGTATCGGTCAGAATTCGAACTCGTCAACATGAACCGGAAACAGAGAGTTCTCGATGCGCTGGGCCACCATGCCGGCCGGGTGCCGACGGATTTCGGCGGCACCGCGGTCACCGGCATCCATGTCAGCGTCGTCGCGGCCCTGCGGGATTATTTCGGCCTCGCGGGCGGGCCGGTTCGCGTCGTGGAACCCTATCAGATGCTCGGGGAGATCGCCGACGATCTCCTTGACGCGCTGGACATCGATTGCGTCGGCGTGCCGGCCCGCGGCACGATGTTTGGCTTTCCGCTCGACGGCGGCTGGCAGGAGTGGCGTTGTCCGTGGGGCCAGAGCGTGCTCGTGCCGTCGGGCTTCCGGACGCGCACCGCCGCCGATGGCGACATCTATATCTTTCCGGAGGGCGACACCACCGTTTCACCGAGCGGCCATATGCCGGCCACGGGTTATTTCTTCGATGCGGTCATTCGCCAGGAACCCATCGACGAGGACGCACTTGATCCGGCCGACAACCTTGAGGAATTCACCCCGCTGACCGCCGCCGACGTCGCCTACTGGCAGGCGCGCGCCGGGGAATTGCGCGGTTGCGGACGCGCGGTGGTCGCCTGCCTCGGCGGCACCGCTTTCGGCGACATCGCGCTCGTGCCCGCGCCCTTCCTGCGGCGGCCGAAAGGCATCCGCGATATCAGCGAATGGTACATGTCACTCGCGATGCGACGCGATTACGTGCACGCGATCTTTTCGCGCCAATGCGAGACCGCGCTGGCGAATCTGGCGCGTTTCCACGCGATCGTCGGCGACACGGTCGACGTATTGTACATCTGCGGCACGGACTTTGGCACGCAAACCTCCCAGTTCTGTTCCCGCGCGGTGTTCGACGAGCTCTATCTGCCCTATTACCGGCGGGTGAACGACTGGGTGCATCGCCATACCGGCTGGAAGTGCTTCAAGCATTCCTGCGGGGCCATCGATCCGCTCCTGCCGAATTTGATCCGGGCCGGATTCGACATCATCAACCCAGTCCAATGCTCGGCGGCGGGCATGAACCCGGAACACCTGAAGGCGACCTACGGAAACGATCTCGTCTTCTGGGGCGGGGGCGTCGACACCCAGCGCACGCTGCCTTTCGGCACGCCGGCCCAGGTGCGGGCCGAGGTCCTGGAGCGGTGCCGGATCTTCGGTCGCGATGGTGGTTTCGTCTTCAACACGATCCACAACATCCAGGCGCGGACGCCCCTCGCGAACGTCGTCGCCATGTTCGAGGCGGTGCACGCCTTTAATGCCGGCGCCTGAAGCGATGACCAAATATTTTTCCACGCTCCGTTCTCATGCCGACAAACCTTCCTGATGTCAGGCCCACGGGGCCAGCGCCACCCAGGACTGCCGTTGGCGCCAATCTCCCGTTCCTCATCGCCGTCGGTCTCGTCCCGATGCTCGGAGGATTGTTGTTTGGCTACGACACGGGGATCATTTCGGGCGCCATCGAACCGCTGACCGCGAAATTCGCGCTGGACAGCTTCATGAAAGGATGGGTCTCGGGCTGTGTGCTCGTCGGCTGTGCGGCCGGCGTGCTGCTCATGGGGCCGATCTCCGACCGGTTCGGTCGCAAGCTGGCCATGTATCTGGCCGCGATCATGTTTTTCTCCTCGGCGATCGGGACGACCTTCCCCCACAACATCCAGACCTTCGTTTTCTTCCGGATCATCGGCGGAGTCGGCATCGGAATCGCTTCCATCTCCACTCCGATGTACCTCGCGGAAATCGTGCCGGCGCGTCTCCGCGGACGCATGGTTTCCGCCAACCAGATCATGATTGCCGGCGGCATTGCCGCAACGGCCTTCATCAATTATGTCATCGCCCATTCGCAGGGCGATCCGGCGCTGCCCAGGGTGCAGCACTGGCTGACCGAGTTCGGGTGGCGGTGGATGTTCGCCACCGGGATTGTGCCGTCCGCGCTCTTTGGGCTGCTCCTGTTCGCCATCCCGGAGAGCCCGCGTTGGCTGGTGGAGACGAAACGCGAGGAGAAGGCCCGGGGCATCCTGCGGCAGATCGGCGGGCCGCAATTCGCCGACGCCGAGCTTGCCGGCATCAAGGCGGCGCTCGGGAAGACCACGCGCTCCTGGGCGGAATTATGGTCGCCCCGACTCCGGCGGCCGCTGCTGGTGGGCCTGGCCCTGGCGATCCTGCAGCAGATCACGGGCGTCAATGTCTTCCTGTACTTCGGCGCGACCATCTTCAAGGACATCAGCGCCTCGACCGGCGTCGATGCGGGTCTGGTCCAGCAAGTCGTCATCAACGGCACCGGCATGCTCTTCACTCTGGTGGCGATCGCCACGGTGGACCGATGGGGCCGGCGGCCGCTCATGATTCTCGGCACGAGCGGCATGGCCGCCAGTCTCATCGGCATGGGGGTGATGGCGCAATCTCTGGCCGACCCGGCCGCGGCGAGCGGCCGGATGCTTTTCTTGATCGTCCTGTACATCGGCTGCTTCGGACTGTCCGTCGGGCCGGTGACGTGGGTGATCCTCTCGGAGATTTTCCCGACCGAAGTCCGCGGGCGCGCCCTCGGGTTGGTCGCCTTCTTCCTCTGGCTGGCCGACTATGCCGTGACGCAGACCTTTCCGTTGATGGATGCGGGCGACTCCTGGCTGGTGCGGCAATTTCATCACGCCTTCCCGTTCTATTGCTACGCCGCGTGCTGCGGGTTGTTGGTGGCACTCGTCGGGCGCTACGTGCCTGAAACCAAAGGGCGTTCGCTTGAGGAAATCGAAGCCACCTGGAAACGCCACCCCGCTCGCCGCCCGGTAGAGGATGGAATCCGAGGGTCCTGAGGGGAACATCGATGCCCATCGAGTCTTCACGCACCCGGGCGGGATCCCCCGTCGCCGCCACGGCCGCGCCAGCGGCGGGTCAACCCAGCTTGTCATGAAAACAAATACGATTGCCCTTGCCCTGATTCTCGTGGCCGCCCTCTGGCGGATCGGGAGTGTTTTTGCACCGGCGCTGTCCAACATCGCGCCGATCACTGCGCTCGCCTTCTGCGGAGCGGTGTATTTCACCGACCGCCGGCTGTGGCTGGTCCCCTTTGCCGGGTTGATGCTGTCGGATGTCTGGCTGAACCATTATCACGCCGTCGAATTCGGCTACACCTGGTCGGCCGGCGAGATGTTGCTGCGCCTGGCCTGCATCGCGGCTGCGCTGGGCGTCGGCCGGCTCGTGGCGCGCCGGCGCAACGCGCTCACGCTGCTCGGGGGCGCGCTGGGCAGCGCGCTGATCTTTTACGTGGGCACCAACACCGCCTCCTGGGCGACCGATCCATACTACGCGAAAACCATCGCCGGTTGGGGCCAGGCCTTGACCGTGGGGCACCCGGAATTCCCGTGCACCCTCTGGTTCTTCCGCAACACGCTGCTGGGGGATCTGCTTTTCACCGGACTTTTCGTCCTTTCGATCAAGCTGGCCTCGGCGCGAAAAACTGCCGCCCCGACGCGCTCTTCCCTGCACGTTTGAATCCGCCGGCCGGCCGGCGGCCGGCCGACTCCAGGAATCCTACATCCTCCATGACTCCCCGTGAACGTTACCTCGCCGTCCTCCGCGGCGACCGCCCGGATATCCTGCCGCGCCTGCCGATCCTCATGCAGTTTGCCGCCGAGCACATCGGCTCCCACTACGACGCGTTTGCATCGGACTACCGGGTGCTGGTCGAGGCCAATCTGCGCTGCGCCGAGGAATTTGGCCTCGATCAATTGAGCGCGATCTCCGATCCCTATCGGGAAACGGCCGGCTTTGGCGCACCCATCGAATTTCGCCGCGACGGCGTGCCGCTCTGCCTGAAACCGCCGCTCGAGGACGACCCTGATCTGGCCAAGCTCCCACGACCCGATCCGCTCCAGGCGCCGCGCATGCACGATCGCATTCAGGCCGTGCACTCCTTCCGGGCGCGCGCCGGCGACCACTATTCGATCATGGGCTGGGTCGAGGGCCCGGCGGCCGAGGCCGCCGACCTGCGGGGCGTCTCGAATTTCTTCATGGATCTGCTCGACAATCCCGACTACGCGTGCGCGCTGATGGCCCGCTGCGTCGAAACCGCCATCGATTTCGGGTATGCGCAAATCGCCGCCGGGGCCGACACCGTTGGGATCGGCGACGCGGTGGCCAGCCAGGTATCGGCGAAAACCTACGAATCGCTCATTCTGCCGTTCGAACAGCAACTCGTCGCGGCATTGCACCAGCGGGGCGTCCACGTGCGGCTGCATATCTGCGGCAACATCACGCACCTGCTCCCGCGGATTGCCACGCTCGGCGTCGACATCATCGACCTTGACCACTGGGTGGATCTGGCTCAGGCGCGCCGGGTGCTCGGTCCGCGGATCGTCCTCGCCGGCAACGTTGATCCTGTTTCCTGCGTGATGCAGGGTTCACCCGAGGCGATCAAAGCGGCCGTGGCCCGTTGCCACGCCGCCGCCGGCATGCCGTTCATGGTCGCCGCCGGCTGCGAGATCCCCGCATCGACTCCGCCGGCGAACCTGCACGCACTGTGCACGCCGATCATGGCGTCCGTGGAATAGCCGCCGGGTTCGCCACCAACCAACTTCCCCTCTCTCCGAATCGGCGCCGTCCCTCTGGTTGAGATCGGATACCTTTCCAGACCCTCGATCGTTGGCTGCGGCCTCAAGCCCCTTTCCCACCCCCATCATGCGTTCCCTACACCATGTGCCTTTCCTCGCCACGATCGGCGGCAGCGGGATTCACGACGTGATTCTGCAGCTGGCCGGAGTCGATTACCTGATCCTGGGCGTTTATCTGGCCTTCGTCATCGCGATCGGCTGGATCCTGCGGAAATATCTCAAGACGAGCGCCGACTTTTTTGAGTCCGGCCGCTCGCTGCCGGCTTGGGTCTGTGCCCTGGGCTTCATCGGTGCCAACCTGGGCGCGCAGGAGGTCATTGGCATGGCGGCGTCGGGGGCGAAATACGGCATTGCCACGTGCCACTTCTATTGGCTGTGCGCGATCCCGGCCATGGTTTTCGTCGGGGTTTTCATGATGCCGTTCTATTACGGTTCCAAAGCCCATTCCGTGCCCGAATACCTGAAGTTCCGCTACGATGAGAAAACCCGGGCCTTCAACGCGCTCTCTTTTGCCGTGATGACCGTGTTCTCGTCGGGCATCTCGATGCACGCGCTGGCCCTCCTGCTTCACTCGATCCTCGGGGTGGACTACGGTCTCTGCATCGCGGTTTCGAGTCTCATCGTGCTGATCTACATCTACACCGGCGGGCTCACCTCGGCGATCTACAACGAGGTGCTGCAGTTCTTCCTGATCGTGTTTGGTCTGCTGCCGCTGGTGCTGCTGGGGTTGAAGGACATCGGCGGGTGGCACGGGCTCACGACGCAGCTCCAGGGCTACTCCAAGGCGCAGGGCATGCCCGGGGCCTGGGAACATTTGTGGGCCAATATGGGTGACACCAAGGCGAACCCGATGGGCATCGAGTGGTTCGGCCTCGTGATGGGGGGCGGTTTCGTGGGGGCCTTCGGCTATTGGTGCACCGATTTTCTGGTGATTCAGCGGGCGATGGCCGCGAAGGATATGAGTTCCGCCCGCCGCACGCCGCTCCTCGCGGCTTTTCCCAAGATGTTCTTCCCCGCGCTCGTCATCCTGCCCGGCATGCTCGCGGTGGCGCTCTTCCAGAGAGGCGCCGGCTTTAATCTGCCGCTGGCCGCCGATGGCACGCCCAACTACAACATGGTGGTTCCGGCCATGCTGGCCCAGTACTTTCCCAACGGCATGCTCGGCATCGGCCTCACCGCGCTCATGGCCTCCTTCATGTCGGGCATGGCGGGCAACGTCACCGCGTTCAACACCGTCTTCACCTACGACCTGTACCAGAGTTATCTGCACAAGGGCGCCAGCGACGCCCACCTCGTCAGGGTGGGCCGGATCACCACGGTGGTCGGGCTGCTGATCAGCGTGGCCTGCGCCTACGCCGCCCGGCAGTACAACAACATCATGGACATGCTTCAGCTGGTGTTCGCCTTCGTCAACGCGCCGCTCTTCGCGGTCTTTCTGCTCGGCATGTTCTGGCGGCGGGCCACCGGCCACGGCGCATTCTTCGGCCTGCTGCTCGGCACGCTCTTCGCCGCGGTTTTCCACGGTCTGTCGCTGCCGGCCGGCGAGGCGGTGGGCATCAAGGGCGGCTGGCTGGGCGCGCACTGGATCTTCGGCAGTTCGATGGCGCAGAACTTCTGGGTGTATATCTTTGCCTTTGTCGGCTGCTTCGTCGGCACCACGGTAATTTCGCTGGCCACCCCGCCCAACAAGACGGACGACCAATTGCGCGGTCTGGTCTATTCGCTGACGGAAAAGATCCGCGATGTGGGGACCAAGTGGTACGCGCGCCCGGCGGTCCTCGGCGTCGTCGTCCTCGCGGGAGCCGTCGCCCTCAATATCATCTTCTGGTGATCGCCGGACCCTTTCCGCCATGCATCTCGATGTTCGCCTCCCGCTGGGCCTGCTGTTCCTCCTCCTCGGCCTGGTCCTCATCGTCTACGGCTTCACGTCCAGGCCGGCGATTTACGTCCAGCACTCGCTCGGCCTTAACGTGAACCTGTTCTGGGGCGCCGTCTTCGCTCTGTTCGGCGCCGTGATACTGGCGTTGACCCGTCGCGGGAAACATTGAGGCAGAGCGGCGGGGTTCGTGGCCGCGGCTGGGAAAATTGCCCCCGGCATCGAGGCAATCGATCGGGGCGCGCCGGAATTTTTCTAACGAGAGAACCATCGCGGGCTTTCCGCCAGATTCCCCGCCTTCTAGTTTCGTCGCGCAGTCGCCGCAATATATCCTTACGGCTCAAATCGGACGGACGCAGCAGGTGCTGCGACAGGAGCCTGTCGGCGCTGACACTGAATCATGGGAAAGCAGATATCTGGTGTGTTCGCGTTGCTGATCGCCATCATGGTGGCTGCGCACGGCGCCGACGGCTTCGTGAAGGTCAGCGGCACATGCTTTCTCCTGGACGGCCACCCGTGGTATGTCTGTGGCGCCAATCTTTGGTATGGCGCATATCTCGGGATGGCGACTGACAACGGGGAGAGCCGGGCGCGGCTGGTGCGGGAACTCGACCGCCTGCAGAAGATGGGCATCAACAACCTGCGCGTGCTTGGCGCCTCGGAAGCCTGCACCGTGTCCCGGACGGTCACACCCGCGATCCAACAGGCCCCGGGGCGTTATGACGAGAAGGTCCTCCAGGGACTTGACTTCCTGATTCAGGAGGCGGGAAGGCGGCGGATGAAACTGGTGCTGTTTCTCAACAATTTCTGGGACTGGTCAGGGGGCATGCCGCAGTATCTGGCGTGGGCGGAACGCAAACCGGCCCAGGGTCTGGCGGACCTGCTGTGGCCGGAATACAACCGCCACCTGAGCACGTTTTACCGCAATGCGGCGGCACAAGAATTGTATCGGCAGTACCTGGCGATGATCATCAACCGCACCAACAGTCTGACTGGAAGGAAGTACCGTGATGATCCAACGATCATGACCTGGGAGCTGGCCAACGAACCGCGACCGGGGATGGATCACGATGACCCGGTTCTCCTGGAAACGTTCGTCACTTGGGTTGATGGCACCGCAGCCTATATCCACTCACTCGATCGCAATCACCTGGTCACTACCGGCAGCGAGGGCGTCATGGGCGGGCTATTTACGGCGCAGAATTTCCTCCGGGTTCACCAGAGCGGTTGGATCGATTATGCGGTGTTCCACCTATGGCCCAAAAATTGGGGATGGTTCCAGGTGGAACGCTATCAGGAGACCCTTGAGCCGACCCAGCAACACACGCGAGATTATGTCGCCACTCACCTGGCCGCGGGGGAGGCGCTGGGCAAGCCCGTGGTGCTTGAGGAATTCGGGCTGGACCGCGACGACGGATACACGCCGGAGGTCGCGACCACCTCGCGTGACCGGCTGTATGCCGAGGTCTTTGCGTTGATCGAGCAATCGATCGCCCGGGGCGGGGCCGCTGCGGGCTCGAATTTCTGGCTCTGGGGAGGCGAAGGACGGCCGTCGGGGCCCGGCGCCGCCGTTCCGGACGACACCATCGGCGCCGGCGATATGCCTCAGGAGCGGGCAGGGCAAAACTCGGTGTTCGATACCGACCAAAGCACGCTCAAAATACTCTCGGACCACTTCGCCAGGCTGGCACGGCTCTACCCGACACAGCTTCCGGACCGGCTTGCCGACGGGCTCGATGGCCAGGACCGCATCATGCCATTTATTCTGCTTCCCGTTTCGAAGTAAGATTGTGCTTTTGCCTCATCCATTGTCTCCGGATCAAGGGGTGGTCGGGAAAGTCACGCGGCGCAAGGTTGCCTCGCCGCTGCCCATGGGAACCAGCTCAACCGTTTCGGTCTTTTTCGTGTCCAGATTCAACATGGTCCCCTTGAGGCGCTGGGGCGCGACATCCCATGGGAACCGTGCGTCGGCCTTGTCATTCGGCATGAGTTCAAAGGCGACGGCGGACCGGGATTCGGTCAATTTGGCAAAGGCGTAGTGCCAATGGGCCTCCGCGGTGGGGAAAACCAGATAGTCGTGAAAACCCGGCAGCGGATAGTCCTTGGTCGCCTTTTTCACCGACGGGATGGCCAGGGCATAAAACAGCGGGCCGCGCCGCACATAGAACTCGCCGTTGTTGGCGGAAACCGGCTGGACGTCCGCGCCGAAGGACAGGTTGATCACATCGCCAGACTGCCATTTCCTGGAGACCAGCAGCCATTCGCCCACCCGGTGGATCTCGGCGCCCGGGCATGTGGCCGTAACACTGGTGGCCCAGGCGGGGACCCGCAGATGCAGGGAGAATTCCACCGGCGTTTCCGGATCGACGCGCAGGACGATCTGCTCCGAAAAAGGATAGCTGGTCTCTTCGGCGAGCCGCACCGTGACGTCCTTCACGGTCGTCTGCACTTTGCAGGGTCCGTGAAGCAGCATCGCGAGGCCGTCCGGCGCGCGCATCCACATGTTGCGGACGAAGACCGGTCCGACTTGCGTGAAGTTGGGCGCGCAACAATTGGCGGCGTCTTCATGGGCCGGAGAGAACTTGCACCGGCCCCAGATTGAACCGTCGATCTTGTAGAGGTTGTCGGTGGTTATGTAGTCGACGCCTTTGCCATCCGGCAGGCGCGCCCCCTGCACCGAATTATAGAAGGTGGTCTCGGCCTGCTCCGCCAATGCCGCCCGCCCGGTCTTCTGCGCCGCGCTGAGCAGCGAGGTCATCCATTCTTTCTGGCCGCAGCACTCATAGCCGTTCTTGTCCGGATTCGTGGGCTTGTTTTCGATCAGCTCGTCGGACACGGGACCGCCCGTTGGAGAGACGTGCGGCCACGATTTGGTGAATGCCTGCTCGGCCGCCGCGCGCAGCACCGGATCGCCGGTGACGTACGCCGCCCACATCGGCACGCGCAGCGCTTCGTAGGTAGTGGCCCCGTGACCCACGAACGGATGGTCTGGCGCCAACAGGTTGCCGAGCGAGATATCGGCATTCACGCCTTTGGAGTAATTCCGGTAGAGATAGACACCGAAGTCGCGGTAGGCGGGGTTGCCCGTCAGATCGTAGAGCCGCTCCACCACATCGACATACATCAGATTGTGGCCCATCGTGCCGGCGGCGTAGGGATCCTTGATGCCCTCGCCATAGTGCTGCATCGTCAATTGGACGGCACGCTCGACGGCCCGGAGCACCTCGGGTTTGCCCGTGGCCTCGTAATAGGCGAGAAGCCCGCGGAAGAGACAGGTCTGAGTCCACAACTCGCCGTTGTCGCTGGTGCCGGCCGGCCAGCGGAGGGACGGTCCGTAGACGCCCATGTAGCCGTCCGCATCCTGCGTCTTGAGCAGGGCGGCCACCCTGGCGTCGACCTGGGCCCGGTATTCCGGCACGCCGCTCATCAGCGCGAGCATGGTGTTGCCGGTGCGCCAGTTGCCCTCCGTCTCGCCATTCCACCACATGCCCGCCCCGCCGCCGCCGCTCGCGCCGCCCGCATTTTGGGCTCTTTCCGGTTCATTCCGGTTCGCGCCGAAGATTTGAGAGCCGCAGGTCTTGGGCGCGAGCTCGGGCATGTGGCCGGCGAAGCCGCCGTCGAGATCGCGGATCATCTGCTCGCGAATCCACCCGGCGGGCATTACTTCGCCGAACCGGAGAAGCTGGAATTGCGGTTCAATGGCATATTTCGCCGGGTGGTTGCCGACCGGCGCGGGCGCGGATTCGGCGGATGACTCCGCTGCTGGCACACTGGCGCCCAGCAGGATTCCGCAGCCAAACAGCAGTCCGGCAATTGGAGTGAGCAGGTGAACGGTTTGGGAGGTATTCATGTAGGTTTTAGGTCGGGGGGCTGGATCTCGATGAAGGGAGGCTTTTCCACCGGTCGGTTCTTTCGACCGTACCGGCGTTCGGGAGACAATATCAGGAAGCCGGGCGCGCGCTTGCTCTGCCAGCCGGCAATGGGGGTTTTCTTGATTAAGTTGGGGATGGTCGCCCTGTCCGTTGATGTTGGCTGTGGCCGCGACCGATGATCGCCACGCCAGGTTGGTCGTCGGCGCCAATGGGCGCGTCGGAGTCTGATCAATGCGACCGGCACGGTGACAACTTGCCGCAGCGAAGGAAAGACGGGGGGTTCTCGCTCGTTAGAATATTTGCGGCGGTCGCGGCGGCGGCCGCAAAGAGTCCTGAGCATCCACTCGTTAGAACGACTGGCGTGATTCCGGGATTTTGCGCCGGCAAAAACTTCCGACGCACCGCCAACATCCAGCAGTCGGGCCGTACGGCAAGCCCGGCGGCGCTGGAAGCGGGCGTCTTGCCGGCCGACAATTCACCGGAGCACCTGCCCGCCGGGCACGGATTACGGAATGCTCTGGTGATCGGTGTTCCGGATGCGATACCAGCACAGCAGTCGCGTGGCCGCCGGGATGGGCGCTGCCTGGCCGTCCGGTTTGTCCAGGTAAAGGAATGCCACCGACGAGAAACAAAACGGCTTGAGGCGATCCGGAGCCCATGGGTTGACGAAGGCAAACTTGAACCGGTCCTGGAAATGGATGGCGTCATTTTCATGCACGCGATACATCGCCACGCTGGCGTTGAGCGTGTCCTTGATCGGCACCCCGTGATCCGGCCCGACGAGCGTCCCTTCGCGGAAATACCAGCCGCCGAGGAAGTAATCCTCCAGCCCGGTGCCCGTGAAGCGCGGCTCCTCCCAATCATCGTCGATATAAACATGCTCCGGCGCCTCGAGGAAACTGAGGTAGTTCCGTTCCTCGCCCTGCATATAGAGGAGGCACCCGGCGTAGTGGCCTCGCCCACGGGCCTCTACGATCTGCACCGGGTCCGGTCCCGGGTTTTTTCCCGTGGAGAAAAACGCGTGGAAAAAGCCGATGTCGTCCGGCAACGGGGTCAATTGGTAGAGGATGTTGCAGAAAACCTCGGTGTCGATTTCCGCATCCAGGTTCTCAAGCTCCACGCGAAAGCCTTGCCGGAAAGGCATCGGCCATTTGCAGAAGAATCCGCCACTGGAGGTGCCGAAATAGCGGGAGGCAAAGCTGACCATCTCGCACAAACCCGCTCCGAAAAAGTCGCCGACGGGCGCGGCGATCGCCGGTTGCGCGGCGTTGTCCCAGTAGACGCGCAAGATCAGGGTTTTGAGGATGGACTGGCTGACGGGCGCCCGGGGGTTCCAGTGTTGCCAGAACCACCCGGGAAAGGTGAGCCAGAACTGGGCGATGTAGCCTTCGCCTTTGACCTCCCCGATCGTCACCCGCTTCCCGCGCGGAACCGGGACGGTCTTGCTCTTGCGCTTGCGGTCGAAGGTGGTGAACTGCCGGGTGGTTTTGTCGGCCAGTGTGGCCAGGCGCAAGGCGCCGGCAGCCTTCTGGCTTTCTCCGGACGACGGATTCATATTACCGGCCCCCGGGAGCGCGGCGGCGGCGCCCAGAGCGGCAAACGACGTGACGAAGCTGCGACGGTTCATGGCGGTCAGCAAGACGGTGGGCTGATTCGTTCGGGTTCAAGTTTCTCCTAGTTCTCTCCCGGTGCAATGTTGGTCGGGGCGTCATCCTGGCCGTCGTGCCAGAACAACGGCGCGAGGTCAACCGGGCCGTCGGTCCACCCGGTGCGACTCAGGTACCACCGCCCGTCCACGTCCCGGACGATCTCGGCAGCGTGCGCCTGCACCCGGGCTGTCTTCTGGTCGAACTCCCAGTGCAAGGGATCGCGCGACAGATAGACGTCCGTCCACCCGCCGTCACAGACAAACAGGTAGTAACGGTCGCCGCGCCGGACGACGAAGGGCGATTCGGTGGGACCGCCGAAAGTGCCCGCGCACGGATGGGTGAAAACCACAAGACGGTTGGTCCAGTGCACCAGATTTCGGCTGCTGACGCAGGCGACGACGTGATTGCCACCTTCGGGCGTCGTCGTCGCGGTGTAATACAGCACCCAGTGATCGTCCACCCGCATGACCATGGGGTCGCGCGCATCAAAGCCGTCCACGAGCACCGGGTTGTCCGGGCTGCGCGTCCATTGCTGGAGATCGGCGGACGTCAGCAGGTGGATGGCGTAACGGTGCGTGTCCTTGTCGCCCACGCAGACGTACATGTAATAGGTGTCGCGATAACGGAGGACGTAAGGCGCCCAGAGGAGGTACTCGCGATATTTCTCCCAGTCCCGGGTCACTGCCGGCGGCAGGGCTTTCCACGGGGATTGCCGCAACGTTTGCGCCGTGGCATGGGCCAGGCGGAGCCCGGGATCCCGGGAGGCATCGAGGGGCTTGGGATGAGTGATGCCGAACAGATGCCACGTTTTGTCCGGTCCCTGGACGAACGTGTGATCGTTGATGCACCATGGTTCTTCGGCCGCAAAAATGGTCTTGAACTCGCCCGCATCCACCAAGCCTCGCTCGACCTCGACGCGCGGCGCGACCGTTTGATCCTGCTTCACC
>DASRKV010000104.1:0-3083 GCA_035648795.1 Opitutaceae bacterium | reverse complement strand
CCGGCGGTGAAGGATGTGCTGGAAGAATTGAAGCGGCTCGAGTTCGAGGGCTACGAGTTTGAGGCGGCCGACGCCTCGCTGAAGCTCCTGCTCGCGCGCTGGTTCAGGGCGCACAAGGCCCCCTTCGAATTCGAGAGCTTCCGCGTGATCATCGAGCGCCGAGGTCCGGAGTCATCGCTGGTGGCGGAGGCGACGGTGAAGGTGAAGGTGAACGGGAAATCGATGCACACCGTGGCCGAATGCGTCGGCCCGGTGAGCGCGCTCGACAAGGCGCTCCGCCTGGCGCTGGAGAAGGCGCACCCGGCGATCAAGGATACGACCTTGAGCGACTTCAAGGTCCGCATCCTTGACAGCAAGCGCGGCGCCAACTCCCGGACCCGCGTGCTGATCGAGACGACCGACGGCGAGGAGATCTGGGGCACGGTGGGCGTGAGCGACAATATCATCGAGGCGAGCTGGGAGGCGCTCTGCGACGCCGTCGACTACAAGCTTCTGCGCGAGCAGGAAAAGGCGAAAAAGGCTGTTCTGCCGGCCAAGGCAGGCTGAGCGGTAACGGGTACGACCGTTGTTGCTTTGTGGCTGCGAGCGCACAGCGAGTGGCCCTGGATTCGGCTGTCCACTCGCTGGCGCTCGCGGCTACGGGAACGCCGGAATTGACCCGCTGATCGACTATCCAGTCTCCGGTCTCCGCTATCCGGTGTCCAGAATCCGGTATCAAAGCATCGGGGCGAACAGCCGGCTGAGATCCTCGGTGATGTTGCCGAGCAGACGCCGGCGCTCGCGCTCCACCGGCATCGGCACGCTTTCGGCGATGAGCTCCTCCGCCCACGCGCACATGGCGGCCACCTCGGGCGCGGAGTAGACGAAGACGCCGATCTCGAAGTTGACGAAGAGCGAACGCAGATCGAAGTTGGCGGAACCGAGCAGGCCGACGCGATCGTCGACGATCATGCCCTTGCTGTGCATCATGCCCGCTTGGTAAAGGAGGACTTCCACGCCCGCGGCCTGGAGTTCCCGCAGGTAATATCGTCGCGCCCGGTCGGTGATCGGGTGGTTGGACCGGGCCGGCACCACCAGCTTGATTTCATGCCCGGTGCGCGCCTTCACCAGCAGCGAGCGGAAGATCACCTCGTCGGGAATGAAATAGGGCGTAATGATCCAGATGCGGCGTTTGGCCTCCTGGATAAACGAGATGATGCCTTCGTAAAGCGGATCGCCCGCCACGTCCGGGCCGCTGCCCACCACCTGCAGATCGCAGGTTCCGCACGCGGCGATCTCCGGTGAGCCGCCCGACTGATGAAGCGTATCGATCGATTGTCGGCTCGCGTAGCACCAGTCGGCGAGAAACACCTCGTTGAGCAACTCGACGGCCGGGCCTTCGATGATGGCGCCGAAATCGCGCCAGCGCTCCCGGGAGGGTTCCGGGCCCATATACTCATGCGCGAGATTGTGGCCGCCCAGGAAAGCGCTCCGGTGATCGAACACGGCGATCTTGCGGTGATTGCGCAGGTTCGCCGAGCCGCGCCACTGCAGCGGCATGACGGGCATGAACCGCTGCACCTCACCGCCGGCCCGCCGGATCGGTTTGACAAATCCGCGACTGCTGAACAAGCAGCCCACGGCGTCGAGCAGCAACCGGACTTTCACGCCGGCCCGGGCGCGTTCCGCCAGCAACTCCACGATCCGCCGGCCGGTATCGTCGCGCCCGAGGATGAACGTCATGAGGTGGATCGTGTGCCGGGCCTCGCAGATGTGGCGCTCGAGTTCCGCATACGCCTGCTCGCCCCCGGTAATCAGGCGCACGGCGTTGCCTCCGACGGGCGGGCAGGCCCCGCCGAGCACCAGCGCATGAGCGATCGCCCCCTCCGCGACGGCGGAGGTCACGGTCGTTTCCCGCAACGGCACGGGCGCCAGGCGGGACTTTCGCGCCACCAGTCGCTGGAGCTTGCGGCCGCCGAGCAGCAGATAAAGCGGCACCCCGACATAGGGGACGAGCGCGATGCCAAGCAGCCAGGCCAGCGTGTTTCCCGGCTGTCGCTTTTCGCTCATCAGTCGGGCGATCAGGAAAATGGCGAGCAGGAAACCTGCGACCGTCAGCAAGTGGCGCAATATCTCGCCATAAATCAAGCTATCCAGCGGCATGCGAATACGGTGAAAGATTCTGGGCCCGCTTGGAAGGCGAATTCGCGCGGGGAGCCGGAAATTTCTCCAATGGCGGTTTCCGGCCGGTGCCGCATCAGGTTCTTGTAGCCGCGAGCGCCAGCGAGTGGACGGCCAATCCCGAATCCACTCGCTGGCGCTCGCAGCTACCGGGCAATCGCTGTTTTCCTGGAGGGCGAGGCTGTGCGAAAGCGGCACGGGCGTCTCGCGCGTGGTTCGAAGAAACTCCAAATATGGGCAAATTGCCCCTGCCACCTCGGACAACCGACAACGCTGAGCCTTATCCATGCAGTTGGACCACGTTCTTCCCAGAAACGCCGTGGCGCCAAACGGTGGAGCCCGCCGTCCCTGGCGGGCTTCGAATTTTGCCGTCGAAAAACCCGCCGGGCCTTTGACAGGCTCAGGCCAGGGACGGCGGGTTGCACCTCAGCCAACTGCTTCGCACGGCTGCGCCACCCCCCAACGGCCGGAAGCTGCTCCGTGCTTCCTTGTCAAAAAGGACGAACTGTGTGTAAGTCCCTGTCCTTCGCTTCATGGCTTCGACGTCGCCCGCCACCACGCAACTGAAACGCCGGCTCGGCGCCGCCGTTCGCACGGATCGTCGTGCATGCTGGGAGGCGTCGTTTGACAGCAGCAAGCTGTCGTTCCTGCCGGAGGCGGTGGTGCGACCGCGCCGCCGGGCGGACATCGGCGTGGTGCTGACGCTGGCCAACCGGCATCGCGTGCCCGTGACGGTGCGTGGTCGTGGCACCAGCTTGACCGGCGCGGCGGTGCCCCTGCACGGCGGCTGGGTGATCGATCTCACCGGGTTGCGCCGGGTGCGCATCGATGCGGAAACCGGGCTGGCGCACGTGCAGGCGGGCGCGACGAATGCCGTGGTCCGCGCGGCGGCCGAGGCGGAGGGTTGGTTCTACCCGCCCGAT
>DASRKV010000103.1:0-3833 GCA_035648795.1 Opitutaceae bacterium | reverse complement strand
TGATCTATCCGTGCCTGCAGTTGCTGTGCGGCTGGGGTTTTCGCCAGATCTTCGTTTTTGGAATGGACCTGACCGGCGCGCAGCGAAGTTACCGCGAGGATTATCCGGCTCCGAGTTTTCTGGTGCGCGACTATGCCTCCGCGGTTTTGCCGTCGTTCGAGCTGGCCGCCCGCGCGGCCTCCGCTTGGGGCATTACAATCTGGAACTGCTCGCCGGCTTCGGTTTTGCCGGAACACGTGCTGCCAAAGCTCGCGCCGGAGCCGGCGTTGAACGGCGCGGCGGCGGTCAATTGGATCCAGGGCAGTTTTTCGAAGCAGCCCCGGACCGGCAGGCCGCCGACCGGGGGAAGCGCCAGGCGAGCAACCGGCTGATCCGGATGCCGAGCGGGTCAAGCTGCCAGCGCCGGATCCGCCAGCCTTCATGCAGCCTGACACCGGAAGTGGCACTCCGGCCTGCGCCCAAGACCCGCAACCCCCGGCGATGGTTCTGGATGAAACGCAGGCGTGATCGGCGCACGGCGCAAATCCACTCGCGACCGGTGGCCGATCGCGGCCCGATCGAATGGAACCCACGACGATTGACGAAGAACGGCTCCCGGATTTTCTCGCAACGATACCGCGCCCAGACGCGGAGATAGTAGTCATGCCTTTTCCCCGCCGAAAACCCGAAGCGCGTCCGCGCCCGCCCTCTTGCATCCAATCTGCGCTCAACCGGTCGCGCTGCCGCAGATCCCTATTTCTTTCCGCCTGCAAAACGGCGTCACATTACCCTCGGCTCTGCGGCTGGAATCGGTGGCTCGCTTGCCGCCCCTTTTTGAGGTCGCGTCTTCGCCTTCCTTTCCGCGCCGCGTCCGCCGCGCGTTTCGCAGAACTCCTCAATCAGGGCCATCATGCGGGCGACAGTGCGCATCTGGGCTTCGGAGACCTTCCGCAATCGCTCGAATTCCGGCGGGACGTTGCGGCCTGATGCCTCGCGATCAATCAACTGCAGGTATTGGTTCCAGTTGAAGACATCGTTGAACCAGCTGAAAAACGCGGCCTGGAGTTGCGCCAGATTGCCGCGGCTGTTTTGCACTTCCTGCGCCGGCCGGAAGATCATCGCGGCCAGGATGTCGGCCATGCCGAGTCCCCCCAACACCGCCGCCGCCCGCTCGGAATCCAGCACGAGCGCCGCAAAAACCGACACCAGCACCAACGCCACGCCGAGGTAAAAGGCGACGGTGTACATCGTCATGGCCCGCCTGTAGCCGGCGTCGATTTGCTCCACCACCCGGGCGAGCCCCTCCTGGAGCGACAGGCGCAAGTCGAACGTGGGGCGGGCCTTTCGTCCGCCGCCCTGCGTCTCGGCCATTTTCCCAAAGATCCACTGGGCGTCCAGGGCCAGCATCAGGTCCTCCGCCTTGGCCTCGAGGTTTCGCTGCCGGAGGAGCTCCAGGATTTTTTCCGCCTTGTCCTCCTGCAGCCGGCGCTGGCACTCGAGCAGCAGGTTCTTGTCTTGCTGCCACAGGCGGAGGATTTCCAGGGCCTTTTGCTTGTTCATGGGGACGCCGGCTTTCCGGAGCGGCGCCGCTGCTTTGGTTGTTCAGGAGTCGAAGGTGCGATCAATCGGCGTGATCTCAACCGGGCGCAAGTTGCGTCAGACCGCCGAGGCGATCCATGGCCCGATGGGCAATCAGGCTCCAGTCGGACAACATGGCCGCCAAATACTCGCTCTTGCCCTGCTTTAGCGCCGCATCGATCTTGGCGGTGAGGTCGCCGAGTTCCTTGAGCGACAGGTCGATCTCCGCCAGCACCCGCCGGCTCCGCTCGTCTTTGCGCTGCAGCGCCGTCTCTTGATGTTGCTTGAGCGCGGTGCGGGCCTTCCTCTTCGCCGGCGAATCGTCACCCCCGCACAGGTAGCGTAGGGCTTCCGCCGCCTCGGCCCGTGCGCCAAAGAATGAATCGCCGGACAGGACCGCGATGAGCGGCTCGATCGCGGCGTGATCGCCGATTTTGCCCAGCGCCCGCGCGGCGTAGGAGCGCACGAGTTGATAGCGATCCTTCAGGGCATGGATCAGGTCGGGTTGCGCCTCCGCCGCCTGCAAAAGCCCCAGCCCCTCGGCCGCATGGGCGCGCGTGAGGGAATGCGCCGCCGTCAAGGCCCCTCTCAGCGCGACCACAATGGCCGCCCGGTTCGCGGGGCCGGCCATTTTCGGCAATGCGATGGCGGCTTCGAACTGCCAATCGGGCGCGGCCGGATTCAACACCGCCACCTGGGCCAGCATGGTCTGGAGGTCATCGACCGGCATGATTTCTAGGGAAGGTGGACCAAGGCAGCCGACGCAGCCGCCGCCGAGAACGCGACGCGGGGCGGAATATCGGCGAAAAAGCATGAATTGCAACCGGCCGGGGCCGTTGCTGCAGACTCACGCCTGCTGCTGCTGCCACCGACGAGTCTTTATTCGGCCTGTCCCTTGATCGGGTGGTTTTGATCACGGTGGTGCGTATCTTCCCTGTGTCGCACCGACACCGGCCACCTTGGCAAAGGCAAAAATGGATAGTTGTGCTATATTAAGCTCCTGTCTTTCCGATGAGCCCACGCTGCTCCGGCAATGCCCCCGCGAGATTCGTTTTTCCCCGCCCTCGATCGTTCCGACCGCTTCCTGGAGGTTTTCGATGAGTATCCCGGCCGCGTTAACCACTTTTGATCTGACCATCATTATCGGCGGCCTTTGCGGCTTGGTCATGATCGTCGGCTCCATGGGTCTGCTCTACAAGGGCATCATCAAGCTGAACGAGGCGTCCGCCCACCAAGCCTTGAGCGTGGAATTCCAGAAGATGATCAAGATCACCAGCCATTATCCCGCTTTGGGCCTCTTCATCATCGGGCTGATTTTTGTCGGAGGCGCGGCCTATATGGCCCAGCCCCCGGCCGTAAAACGTCTCACCCTCCATGGTCGGCTGATCAAGGACGTCAACAGCCCCGATCCCTCTGAAATAACGATCCAGGTGGAGGCAGGGCCGTGGGTCATACGGCCAACGACCACCGGCGAAATCCAAGATGAGCTCTTCCCCAACCTTGACTGGTTGACCGTGCGATTCCTGGCCCCCGGCTGCGAATCGCGCGAAACGCGGGTGCAACTGCAGCCGTCAAAGCCGGAAATCGTATCGATCGGCGACGTGCCATCGTTGATCAGGACGGTGAGCAAGCCGGACGTCAAAGCGGAGAATATCTTGCCCACCACCGCGGCGCTGCCGCCCCCCTCGTCTCCGGGCCGCTTCTGAGAAAGGCCAGCATGAAAAAGCTATCGCTCATCGCGGGTTTATGCCTGGGATTGTTCCTCCTGTCGTCCGCCAACGGTTTCGCCCAGGCCGCCGTTTCCGGCCAGGTGGTGCGGCGGGCGGATGGCATGCCCATCCCCGGATTGACGGTGTCGCTGGTGCATCCGGTTGTCGGCCGGAGCTTCCCCTCGGGGACCGACGTCCGCGGCGTCTATTTTTTCTCCAACGTGCCGTTCCGGCCGGAGCCCTATTTCCTGGAAATCTACTGGGGCCAGCAGCTGATCTTCCGGAATACGATCATGGTCACCCAGCCGCAAATCATCCTGCCGCCGGTCGGGCTCTGAGCCGGGGCGAACCCGCGTGTCTCGGGCAAAAAGCAGCCGGGACGGACCCAAGGGGAACTCTTGCCGGTGACTGACCTCGCCCGACGATCTCCGTTGAATTCAGCGTTCGCTTCCATGACCGGGTGAAATCAGGGCGCCGCGAGCTTCTGCGGTGACAGAGACGGTCTGCACCGCGGAGTCCCCCGCCCCGCCCTCCCCTGTCGAAATCGCCAAGGGTGAAGGCGTGCGC
>DASRKV010000102.1:0-4203 GCA_035648795.1 Opitutaceae bacterium | reverse complement strand
GATCTGTAGGAGCCTGCTTGCAGGCGATGAATTGCACGGGCGTCCCGCCCGTGATTACCCGGCCACCTGCACGATGCCCGTGCCACGGAATCGCCTGCAAGCAGGCTCCTACAGATCCGTTCTAGAGCACGCAGCTCCCTTTCATAGGCCGCAGCGCCGTCCCGCCCGGCGCAGACGTCCCAGCGATCGTTGATCTGCCAGCGATGATAGCCCGCAAACGCATACTTGTCGCCTGCAAGCGCGACGCGGGCCCAGCGGCGAACCTCTGACAGGTGATGCGGCTTGTCCCCAAGCCGTCGCAGCGCGTTAGGGATAACGCGCGCCACCTTTGTGGATCCAAATACCCGGGCAAATCCGCGCGCGAGCATCTCGCCCGGATCATCCACTTCCGGCTCGAGCCACAGGCTGGCCGCAGCCGCGTCGACCGTCGTCGTCAGCTCGATGGCAAGCCGGTTCGCTTCCCATGAGGTGATGAGAAACCCGCCGGCCCCCACGCGGCGGCATCGCTTCCACCACGAGAGGATGTTCGCCAGGCGTTCGCCAAACACCGGCAGGGGCTCGTACCGGAACGCGCCGTTCATCGGGCAGCCCCAATATTCGATTCCGCGTGCCTGCAGCGGCGTGGCCAGATCGGCTTCGGCGAAGTTGTATAGCTCCACGCGCGGATGGCGAACAAAGGGGTAGTAATACCAATCGTAGGCAATCACGTCTCGCGGCAGCAGCGGAATGGCCGCGGGCAGCAGCGCCAGCATATCCGCCCACAGCCCCAGGCGCAGCCCAAGCGATTGGGTCAGCGCATGCAGCCGCGCTACATGACCCGCGAAATGCCCGGCCATGCCGAGCTGCGCAATCTCCGCCCGGCAGCGCGGGCATTGGCCAAGATGAAACGATTCGTCGAGGCCGACGTGCACCTTGCCGGCCGTGCAGAACGGGGCCACGTCGCGCAGCAGCTTCCCGGCGATCTCCAGCGTGCGCGGATGTCGCGGACAGATCTGCCCGTGCGCGAGCGGACGGCCCGCGGCGTCGCGGAGTTCGTTCAGGTCGCGCAGCTCCGGAGTCTTGATGAGATATTGCGTGTGACCGAGCAGATTGACGATTGGCACCACCTTGATTCCTGCGCGCCGGGCCGCCGCAACCAGCCGTCCCAGTTGCCGATGGGTGAAAGCATCGCTCCGCGCCACGCCCGGCAGGCTCGGGTACTCCACCGCGTCCTCGAGGTGAAGGTAGAGTTCCTCATAACCCCATTCGGCATAGCGCGGCAGCCATTGCAGCAGAAAGTCGAGCCGCTCCACCTGGCGCGCGAGATCCCACTGGAAAGCCCGAATGATGTGCGGAGTCGTTGGCATTTCAGTAGGAAGCCTGCTTGCAGGCGATTCCGGGGTAGCGATCGCTTGCTGGCAACCTCCTATTCCTCTGCGAACTCTGCGGCCTCCTGTAAAACAAAGAATTGTATCATTACAGGAGGACGCAAAGGGCGCCGAGGAATCGCTTGCAAGCAAGCTTCCTACATGCCGGTCGGATTGTTGACGGGGTGTTCCCGCAGATACTCTTCCAGCCACTTCCGGCCGCCCGCCTCGTCCATAAACTCGCCTTCGAGCTGCGCTTCGGCGCAGGCCGCGAGAATGGGTTTGAAACTTGGGCCGGGTGGCAGGCCCAGTTCCACCAGGTGCCGGCCGAGGATTAGCGGGCGGGGCGCGGTGTCCTGCACCGCCAGGGCGCGCGCCTTTTCGCGCAGGACCTGGATGCGGCTTTCCGTGTCCGGCGAAACGAGCGGCGGACGGCCCAGGTGATCCGCCCGCATGACGACGCACAGCTCGTCAATGGTGGCCGGAGCGAGCTTGCGCGCCAGTCGGCGCACGGCGCTGTCGGTCAGCTCCGCCTGGCCGCGCTGATGGGCCAGATGGTGCAGCACGAGCGGCCGGACCCAGTCGATCAACTGGAGCGGCGCACCGATCCGGCGCAGGAACGCCTCCGCTAGCGGCCCGCCGGCTTGCTCATGTCCCGGACTCATCCAGCGCAGTGCGCCGTGCCGGTCAACGAGCGCCGTGGTGGACGGTTTGCCGAAATCGTGGGCCAGCACTGCCAGCATCAGGTAGCGACGCCTGGCCGGATCGCTCTGGCGCCATTCCGGAAGACGCGCGAGCGCATCCAGGCAGTGCTTGGTATGGGTGAGAACATCGCCCTCCGGATGCCATTCCGGTTCCTGCGGCACGCCGGCCATCGCGCTGATTTCCGGAAAATGCGCGAGCCAGCCGGTTTGTTCCAGGACCGCGAGGCCTCGTGACGGCACGGTGGACTTGACCGACCATTTGTCCCATTCGCCCCAGATTCTTTCCAC
This sequence comes from Opitutaceae bacterium, assembly GCA_035648795.1. Classification (GTDB taxonomy): domain Bacteria; phylum Verrucomicrobiota; class Verrucomicrobiia; order Opitutales; family Opitutaceae; genus Fen-1467. The sequence continues at coordinate 1,865 of DASRKV010000102.1, read as the reverse complement.
CGGCAGTTCAGAGAACGTGCCGGCGATGCTGCGGCAAAGCTCCGCCGTCTCCGGCGCGAGGGTGAGGTCAAACCGTGCCGCCAATTGCATGGCCCGCAGCACGCGCAACGGGTCTTCCACGAACGCCGCGCTGGTGTGGCGCAGGATCTTCGCCTGCAAGTCGGCCCGGCCATTGTGCGGATCGATGATCGTTTCGGTCACCGGGTCATAGGCGATGGCATTGATCGTGAAATCGCGCCGCGCCGCGGCTTCCGCGTCGGACAGGGTGGGGTCGGGTGCCACGGCAAACCCGCGGTGGCCGGCCCCGGTCTTCGATTCGCGCCGCGGCAGACTGAAGTCGTACTCGACGCCAGCGAGCCGCAGCTTGACGACGCCAAAACTGCGTCCCACCAGGTCGGCATCTCCGAAAGGTGCGAGAACGCGGACCAACGATTCATAATCCGCGCCCGCGACCTCGATATCGAGATCCTTCGGTTCGAGTCCGAGCAGCCAGTCGCGTACCCCGCCGCCGACCAGTCGCGGTCGGCCGACGGTGCGGAGAGCGCGGAAGATCACCAGCATTTGATCAGGCAGCCGCATCAGATGTCCATTCGTGGTCGGAGCGGGTTGTTCGAGGCTAGCCGTTCCGCGAAGTGCGCCAGCCGTGAATTGCGACCAGACCCCAGCCTGCCAGCAGCAGGAGTCCGCCGAGAGGGGTAATCCAGCCGAACGCGTGCGGTGCTCCCAGCGCCAGTCCGTAAAGCGATCCGGAAAACAGAATCATGCCGGCAATCCAGCAGACCGCTGCGGCACCAAGACCGGATGGCAGGCGCGCAGCCGCTCCGGCGGTCCATCCGGCGAGCCCGAGCAGTCCGACGGCATGAATCAGGTGATAAAGGACAGCCGTTTGCCAGAGCGCGGCCGTCTGACGCTGGGCCAGGCTGTCGTGCAAGGCATGGGCGCCGAACGCGCCCAGCGCCACCCCGAGCAGACCCGCAAGCCCGGCGTAAAAGAATACTCTATTCGGTGACATTGCTCAAATCCGGAACGATTCAGTTGAAGGAGGTGGAACCCGCCGTCCCGGCGGGTTGTTAGACGACAAACCTTCCAGCCCGCCGGGACGGCGGGCTCCACCCGCTGGTGTCCCGATTTCTTTCGGAGAATCCTGCCTTGAATGCATGAATTCAGTTAAGTGCGAGGCCCTTGCTGGCCTGGGTGCCTCTAATCGTCGTGATTCGGTTGTTGGTGGATCTCAGGTGTTCGCGAGCGCCGGCGAATGGATCTAGCCGTTGGATCGCGAGCTTTGTCGCCAGAGTCGCCGACCCCAGCCACAGGGCTTTGGCTATGCGAGGTTGTTCGTGGCCGCGAGCGCCAGCGAGTGGATCTAGTCGATGAGTCGACGGCGTCAATACCAGCCGGGAACCAAGGTCGCAGGAATCGGTCTCCGCTGCAACGTCTGAAGCTGGCAGCATCGGGAAAGGATGACTGCCGGCATCGCCCGCCTGAAAACCCAAGCAACTTCGAAAATGTCCATGAAAAAGGCACTTGTCTTGCTGGCTGCGTTGGCGGTCGGCGCCGGCTTGTATGCGCAGTCGGATGCGTCCAGATCCTCGTATTCCATCACGTCTGATTTCACTTACACGTCCAAGTACGTGTTTCGCGGCCTCGGGCTGGCCAAGGACTCGTTCCAGCCGTCGGTCGAAGTCTCGGCGGATAATCTGTATGCCGATATCTGGACGAACCTGCCCATCACCAAACACCAGGATGATACCATCGAATTCAAGGGCGGCTACCGGGAGCGGGTGGGCCACAACCTGACCCTCGAGGCCCTCGGGACGTACTATTGGTATCCCGAAGCTCATACCGGATTGACCAGGCATTCCTTG
>DASRKV010000101.1:0-2192 GCA_035648795.1 Opitutaceae bacterium | reverse complement strand
CGCGTTGTCCAGCGCGAGGACAACTCCGTCGGCTTGCTTTTCCAGCGCGGGTCCGGCCCTCAAAAGAGCCGCGCCCAGCAGGAAAGCCGGGAGACATCGGGTAATGGGATTCTTCTTCATGGCAGGCTTGATCGGGCAATGGTGCGGGCGAGGCTTTCCTGATGATAATTGAAGTGCAACAAGAGATTGCAGCAGCTTGTCGGACTCTGCGTCCTCCAGCAACATGGTTTTGTCACAGACGCGCCGCCCGGTCGGGACTCGGGAAGCGGCTGGAGAATGCGGCCACCGGGCGCGTGCGACCTTCGAGCAACGACTCGAGCAGTGAGTGCAACTCCGATGGCTTACCGTGCGCAAGAAGCCAATCGGCACGGACGGCGCGCTTGGTGTGCCTTCCAGCGCCCGACAAGTACTGGCGTGGACGCTCGCTGAAGACTGATCAAAAAAGCCCGGTCGTATGCGTCACTTCCGGGCTGTCGGGTGCGGCCAAGACCCAGCGGATGCCACCGGCAATAGCCTCCCCAATGCCGTCGACGCTGGCGAGTTCGGCCGCGGAAGCTGCCGCCACCGCCTGAACCGAGCCGAAGCGATCGAGAAGACGCGCTGCGCGTTCGGGACCAATCCGGGGCAATCCCTGCAACAGAAACAACTGCCGCGCCCGCCGGCCTTTCGGCCTGTAACCGGGGCGGGGCAGAGCGCCATGAACGAATGCCCGAGCCTGCCGGCCGAGGTAAACGAGCAGTCGTGCCGTTTCTGCGGCATCCTGAGCGCGCAAGACCGCCAAGCCGAGAAATACGCTGACGCTGATCAGCGCTCCTTGAAGCGCGTCACGTTGGACCCCGATGGTGCGCAGATCGGCGCTGACGCCTTCCAACACCAGCACCCCGCGATGCGGACCGCGGGCGATGGACGAAGCCTGCTTGAACAACCGGCTGTCGACGATCGAACTCGCGAAGTCATGCAGCGTCTTTCGCTCCACGATGAACCGGTTTTCGACCAGGAAATCTCCGCACGTCAGGCGCCGCACCTCGACATTGACTCCGACCAGCTCGCGGATTGCCGCGATCACGCCGCCGGCATTCTCTCGATCGTCGGCGATAATTCGCACCGCGGTCTGCGCTGCGTCCATTCCGCGCGGCCTAGGCAATATTGCGGCAGAATGCACGATGAATATCTCCTCCCGGCCAGCAGCCCATTGGACTTCGGTTCCGGGCTGCTGTCGAAAAATGGCCGAGGCCATTCTTCTGACCCGAGAGCGGGCAAATGATTTCGGCGGAACGCGCGAGGGATATTTATCATCGCACCGAACGACACGACGGGCGTCCCTTCACCGGCAGGATCGGATCCGGGAAAAACTCCGGGTCAATCCATTCCCGGCGGCGAAGGATTGCGACGGCGTCGTGAATCGCCTACGCCATGTCCCTCCCATGCCTCCCGGTCATTACCCGATCCAGAGTCTGCTGGTGAGCTGCCATCTGCTGGTGGACGGCAACGAGGCGGTGTTGCTCGACACGGGTCTGGTCGGAGAACTCGGGCGCATCCGCCGGCTGGTGCGGCGGCTGGGTCTGGCACCGGACAGCGTCAAGGCGGTCCTCCTCACGCACGGCCATCTCGACCACGCGGGCAATGCCGCGTGGGTGAAACAATGGACGGGCGCCAGGGTCTTCGCGCATCCGGCGGAGCAGGCGTACATCGACGGCCGGTTTCCTTATCGGGGCGTGAACCGCTGGTGCGGGCGGCTGGAACGCGCCGGGCGCTTCGTCTTTGGCTACCGCCGCACGGCGATCGACGAACCGCTGGCCGACGGCCAGGTGCTTCCGTTCTGGGGCGGGCTGCGCGTGGTGCACCTGCCGGGGCACACAGCAGGGCATTGTGGCTTTTTTAGCGAACGTCACGGACTGCTCTTCGCCGGCGATCTGTTTGCCAGCTACCGCTCGCGCGCCTCGTTGCCGCCGCCCATCTTCAACTCATTTCCCGAGCTGATTCCTGCCAGTCTGGAGAAGGTGCGCAAACTCGATCCCCCCGGCATCGTTCCCAGCCATTATTGGGGAACGGACTGGACGCGGCATCGTCGGAAATTCGATGCGCTTTGCGCGCGACTGGCCGCGCAACGCCGCCAGGTTTCGCCCTCCGAACCGCCGCCGTGACCCATGCGCGGCCCTCCCGCGATTTCATCCGGCGACCGGCCCCAATTG
>DASRKV010000100.1:0-5264 GCA_035648795.1 Opitutaceae bacterium | reverse complement strand
ACGAGCTGGTAGCCGAGCACGACGTGGCCTTGGAGGATGCCCTTGCGACTGCGTTGCGTGACCAGCGTGCCCTCGTACTCGATCGTCTTGCCGATATCATGCAACAGGATGCCGGCCAGCGCCAGGTCGGCATCCACTTCGGGATACAACGGCAGCAGCGCCCGGCACGCCCGCGCCATGTGCACCGTATGTTCGAGCAGGCCGTGCCGATAGGCGTGGTGCATCGCGATGGCCGCGGGCGAGGTCTTGAAACTGTCGCCGATGTCGGCGAATATCGCCTGCACGGTCGCGCGCAATTCCGGATGACCGATACCGGCGATAAAGCCCTGGAAATCCTCCCACAGTTTCGCCGGGTCTTCCGGCGGAGTTTCGATGAGATTCTCCAGGAGGCCCGGCTCGGCGAGCTGTTCGCCGGTGAGCGGATCGGCGCGAGTGATGCGCGGCGAAAGGCGCCCTTGATAATAGTCGGTCTTCGCCTCGATGCGCACGACGGCGCTCTCCGGCAGATTCTTGAAGAATTCGAAGAACGGGCTGTCGCTGAAACAGGTGACGCTGAACGCGCCGGTCCTGTCGCCGAGTTCGACGGAGAGGTACGGGCTGTCGCTCTTGGACGTCTTCGCGGTGACCTTGCGGACCAGCAGCACGCTAGTGAAGGGAACGCTGGTGCGCGATGCGAGCGCCTTCAGGTCGCGGACGGTCATCAGGGCGGGGGAGTCGGCCATACGTGGATTCGTAGCCAAACCCGGGCGCGTTTGGAAACCTAATCCGAGCAGCCGGCCGGGCTTCGCGCCCTCCCGGCTGCTAGGGCGTATAGTACCGCCGGCGCGCCTTCACCTGCACGAACCGCTTCTCCGGCAGAATGTACGCCGTCAGGTGTCCGCCCATGACGCAGGCGGTGTCGAGCCCCAGCGACCATTTGAGCCGGTAGATCTCCGCGCGCGGCGTATGACCGTAGACCACAAAGGGCGGTCCGTTCCAGAGATCGGCCCAGAAGGGACCTTCCGGGTAATCGGCCCGCTTGCGCGGCCGCCCTTCCGGGTCGATCACCTGCACCCGTGTGACCACCGATGCCGGCTGCTTCTGCCACGGCTCGCCGGGGAGAAATCCGCCGTGAACGAAGACGGTGTTCAGCTCGCCGACTTCGTAGGTCAGCAGCATCGACTCGAGGTAAGCCCAGTCCTCGGCGCGCAGTTGCGCGAAGGTGGCCTCGTCGTTTTCCTTCAGAAAATCCCGCTCCTTGGTGCGCCGGTAGTTCAACAATCGCAGCTCATGGTTGCCGAGAAGCGAGAGGGCGTTGGCGGTCCGGGCCAGATCGATCACCTTGGTGCTGTCGGGACCCCGGTTGATCAAGTCGCCCAACAGAATGACGCGGTCATCCTTGGCCAGGGAAAGGCGGTCCAGCAGCTCCGCGAATTCGGCATGGCAGCCGTGGATGTCGCCGATGGCGATGAGGCGTCCGTTCATTTCAATTCAGGCGCGCGACCACGGGTGGCGCGAGGCGACGCGGAAAACCGCAACCAGGCATTGGGGAAGATTCGTGGTAAGCCGTGTCATTCGTGGTGAAAAAGCCGTGGCGGGTGCTTCGTCGATGAATTTGCTAGCGTCACACCGACAGCCAAGTAAACACAAAACCCATGGAATTGAGTCTACAACCGTTGGCGGCGGCCTCGCGGGTCTCCAACCGCGCGTTCGTGGAGGGCGACCGGGTGGTGAGCTATCTCGTCCGCTCCGTCACCAACGAAGTCGAGCGACACGATGTGCTGGTGACGGAAGACGGGGATTTCCGTCCCGCGGGCTTTGTGTTCTGCCGGTGGGTTCAGATATTCAAACCGCGAAAACTCGCGGAGAACCCGGAACGGGCGTTGAAGCTGACGGCAGAGAACCTGTTTCTGACGCTGGCCGATCCGGCGAACGAGCCGAACCCCGCCAACCTGCCGTTGCTGCAATTCCTCGCGCTGATGCTCGAGCGGAAACGTCTCCTCCGGCCGCGGGGCGTCGCCGCGGACGGCGAGCGCAATCTGTTCGAGCATGTGAGGACCCATCAGATGTACGAGATCCCCGCGGGGGAGCTGACCCCGGAGTTCTTTGCGAGGATTCAGGAGCAACTGGGCCTGCTGGTCGGCGCGTCGAAGAAATCGCCGGCCGGCGCCGGGGCGGAACCGGCGGCCCCGCCGCCGGCGACGAAACCACCAGACACCCGGATTGCCTGACTGGATTCAAGCCGTTCCGAGACCCGGAACACGGTTCGCATTTCGAGAAGAGCTTGCCTGGGACGTAGCTGCGAGCGCCAGCCCCGAAAAGGTGGAGTCCGCCGTCCCGGCGGGCTGAAAACTTTGCCGTCGAGCCAGTCGAGGGGCTGGCGCTCGCAGCTACAAATCACGTCGTGCTTCCCGGGCGATTCATGGGATCGCGAACAGTCGATCCGACTTTCCCGGATCCGGCTCCATCCGCACCGGCACGCCGCGGGCCGCAAGGAACGTCTTGACCTGGGCGATTGTGAACGTGCCGAAATGGAACAGGCTCGCCGCGAGCACGGCGCTGGCGTGGGCCTGGTCAAGGACTTCGGCGAAATGCTCCAACGCGCCCGCGCCGCCCGAGGCGATCACCGGCACTTCGACGGCGTCGGACACCCGGCGGGTGAGTTCGAGGTCGTAGCCGGCCTGCGTGCCATCGCGATCCATCGAGGTGAGCAGAATCTCGCCCGCGCCGAGGGAAACGACGGTCCGGGCCCACTCGACGGCCTCCAGTTCGGTCGGATGGCGGCCACCATGAGTGTAAACCCGCCAGCGCGGCTCCGGCCCCGGATCGCGCCTGGCGTCGATGGCGACCACAATGCACTGGTTGCCAAACCGCCGCGCGGCCTGGAGCACGAGATCCGGGTTCTTGATCGCCGCGGTGTTCAGGCTGACCTTGTCGGCGCCGGCATTGAGCATGGCGCGGATATCCTCCACAGAGCGCAATCCGCCGCCCACCGTCAGGGGCATGAAACACTGGTCGGCGGTCGCCGCCACGACGTCGCGCATGATGGCGCGATTGTCGCTCGAGGCGGTGATGTCGAGGAAGGCCAGCTCGTCCGCTCCCTGGCCATCGTACGCCTTGGCGCACGCCACCGGATCGCCGGCGTCGCGCAGTTCCTGAAACTTCACGCCTTTGACGACCCGGCCGGCGGTGACGTCCAGACAAGGAATGATCCGTCGGCTAAGCACGGAGCCATGCTGAAGATCCGCCCCCACGCCGCACAACCCAAAACACGGCGGATCTGCGTCGGTGGGGAATCTCAGCTTTTGAAGAAAGCGCAGGGCGGCCGCTCGCCGGCCGACCGCAGAGATCCTGAGCAACGTCCTACGCTTCCACCATGGTGATTTCCGGATCGAACTCGACGGCGAGGCGGTAGACGTTTCCCGGCCGCATGACGAGCGGATGATCGCGGCGCAGGTACTGGAGGTAATGAATCCGGCCGTAATTCGTGCGGAAGGTCGGATCGTTGCTCACCACTTCCGTCTCCTGCCACGTCGCCTGGAAATCATTCTTGTGCACCGAGCACCGGTGGCCCAGCGGGCCGAGCACGGGCGAATTGCCGAGCCGGTAGCGCGAGTGGGGCGCCCCGATGCAGAGGACGTAACGGAAGTTGTCGAGGGTCACCTGTTGCTTGACGGTGTAGGCGAACTCGCAGCTCACCTTGCTGCCGGTGAAGGTCCATTGCACCTTCGCATTGCCGAGGCCGCGCACGAGCTCTTCCCGAGTGTTGATCAACTCCGGCTGCTCATAGCGAAAATAGAAGCTGTTGTGCAATCCCAGGCCGGTCACGCACCGCTGGCCATAGAACGCCGGGACCGTGACGTGCTCGCCAAATGTGAGTTCGGGCACCATGACCGGCAGGTAATGGTTGTTCGGCCAGTCGAAAACGCCCGGGCAATGCGGGAACGGCAGCGCGTCGGCGACCGCCGAACCACCGGAACTGACCAGGGGAAGCTGGGCGTGCAGGCCGGTGTCCGCGTCGCGATAGAGAAAGAGCCCCTGCTCCTTGCGGTTGGACTTGTCGTAGATGACGAACCGGCCGCTGGTGCGGGGCGGATCGAGGCGCGGCTGGCCTTCCGGCATGAGCACGGTCGTGCCGAGGCGGGCCCACTGGCAGAGATAGCGCGCGCCGTCGAAGTTGGCCATGCGCGTGGTGTGCGTGGTGTAGGCCGTCCGTTCCTCGTCGCGCACGACGAGGTAGCCCTGCTCCTGGTCGAGGTAGGTCTGGTAGAAGAAATAGAAGAGCCGGCGCAGGATGTCGAAATAGCGTGGCTTCAGGTCGTCAGCGATCCAGCCATCGCGCAGGCCCTGGAGAATGATGCTGATGCAATGCATCTGCCCATAGGCCCCGGCCGCGCGGCCGTACGCCCAGCCAAGGCCGTCGGTCCGCACGAGATCCGGCATCATCCGGATGTATTTTTCGGCGTAGGTGCGCAGCGTCGGGAGTTTGCGCTCACGCACGCCGGGATTGGAGTGCAATTGCAGCGCCGAGCGAATGAACACGAAGCTCATCACGCCGTAGAGATTGAAATTGCCGCCGAAGCCCTTGGCGGCGTCGTCGAAGAATCCGGTCGAACTCGTCTGGTTGATGCGATCCACCATGCGTTCGATCAGCCGGCTGGTCTCGTCTTTCTTGGACAAGCCGAAGCTGAACCGGCACACGGCCTTGGCGATATTGAAGGCCTGCCAGTGGTTGTCGTAGTCGCTCCGGTGCAGCAACATCTTGTCGAGCCGCTGCCGGGTTTCCTCGACCAGCCGTTCCCACACCGGATTGCGTTCTTTGGACGGACCGAAACAGAGCAGACCCAACGCGGCGTACGCCAAACCGTTCTCCGCCGGCGGCTCGGTGAAGACCTGGGCGGTTACGCAACGTGCCACCAGGTCAATGATATCGAGACCCTTCAGGGTGGTCTCACCGGTGGCGCGGTAAAATTCTCCGAGCGCGAAGGCGACGTGGCCGGGTTCGTCCTGCCGGGGGTGCTCGCCGGCCACGGGGGTAACGGTGCCGTCGGGGCTTATTGAATCAAGATTATGGCCCAACATGGAGCGGGCCATGTCGAGACATTGCTCGGAGAAACTGTGCATGCAAACAGGGTTGACGTGACTTCCGTAGACTCCGCGGCGCTTCCGCGCGCAAAGGGAAGAGGAAAGTTTTTTCGGGTTTCTGGGGATGGCGCAAGGAGGAAATTGGCCGGAAGGCGATTGAAATGCGACTTAGGGGACGAAATCGCGCCCGGGCGGGAACC
>DASRKV010000099.1:0-6152 GCA_035648795.1 Opitutaceae bacterium | reverse complement strand
GGCGCGTTGCGCCACCGCGCGCGTCGCCGCCTTGGCCGTTTCCGCCAGTGGAATCAACGTTCGCCGCTGGCTGATCGGCAGCGCCTTCAGCAGATGCAGCACCTTGTCCTCCAGGTGGCCGGGCACGGCCCAGTCAAGTGCGGCCGGCGTGAGCGCCTCGGCGTCGCGCACGGAAACCGTGATCGTCACGCCATCCTCGTCCTGCCCGGGCCGGTAAGCATAACCGAGCGGCAGGACGCGATTCTCGATCGGCAGCGCGTCGGGGAACGCCGCGGCGTCGTGCGCCGCCTCCTCGGATCCACGCAAGTCCTCGGCTTCGAAAAAGAGGAACTTGGGATCGGTCAGGCATCGTTCGCGGACCAGGTCGATGAGTTCAGGAACAGAGCTGATACCGCCGGCGCCGGTCTCGACCTGAGCGTTCGCTCCGGCCACTGGGGATGGCGCCTCCGGCAGCATCCGCGCGGCATAGAAACGATAGATCGCCTCGTCGAGATTCAGGTAGCCGCTGCTGCGGGTGCGCGTCAGGACGATCTCGACCTTGTCGCGCACCCTGCGGTTGTGGGCGAGGAAGTCGAACGGCCAGGTGATGGTGTCGTTCACCAAGCCCTCCCGGATGAACAGCTCGGTCGCATGCACCGGATTGATCTTCCCGTAACTCACGGCGCGCGATTCCAACTCCAGTCCGTAGAGCCGCGCGCGCCGCTTGACCAGCACCCGGCCGGCTTCGGCATTCCAGAAAGGTTCGGTATGGCTGACCTTGAGCAGGTGCGCCCCGAGGTCGAGGGCCCATGCGGGATCGAGCCGGGCCACCGTGCGCGCATACAGCCGCGTGGTTTCGACGATCTCCGCCGCCATGATCCAGCGCGGCAGACGCTTGCCGTCCGCCGCGCCGCCCGCGGTCGCCTTCGCGAAGGAAGACTTCTTTTTTGCCTGGGGCCTGACGTATAGCGCCGAGCCGGGAAACATCGCCACCTTGCGGTCGTGGGCGGCTTTATACTGGCCGTTTTGTTCGTCCCACACGGCGATGTTTCCGAGCAGGCCGGCGAGAATGCTCCGGTGGATCGCGCGATAGGCCGACGTGCCAAATCCCATTTCCGATTCTTGATTTTCGCTTTTCGCGTTCTGACCTCCAATCTTCCTTCTTGGATCTTCGCTTTTCGATCTTCGGTTTTCTGACAGGCCGTCGCGGACCGAGGTGAGCTTGATGTCCTCCCGCTCAGCGAGCACGTCTGCGAGCTGGTCGTGAACATCCCGCCATTCGCGCATGCGGATGTAGGAAAGGAAGTGTTCGTGGCAGAACCGCCTCATCCGGCTCTGCGACATCACTTCGAACTCGTCGTGAAATGCCTCCCAGATGTTCAACAGCGTCAGGAAATCGGAATCCGCGTGGGCGAAGCGCCGGTGCGCCGCGTCCGCCTGCACCTGCTTCTCGAGCGGCCGCTCGCGCGGATCCTGAATGCTGAGCCCGGCGGCAATGATCAGCACCTCGCGCAGGCATTTCTCCGTGCTCGCCTGCAGGATCATGCGGCCGACCGTCGGGTCGACCGGAAGGCGGGCGAGCTCGCGACCGGTCGGCGTAAGATCGTGGCCGGGTCCGGTCTGGTCGCCGGGGTCGCCGCCCCCGGCTGGGCCGATCGCCCCCAGTTCCTCCAGCAACTGGTAACCGGCCCGGATCGCCTTCGCCGGCGGGGCGTTGATGAACGGAAACCGTTCGATGTCGCCGAGTCCGCACACCTTCATGCGCAGGATGACATCGGCCAGATTGGCGCGCTGGATTTCGGGCTGCGTGAAGCGCGGCCGCTCGAGATAGTCCTTCTCGGGATAGAGCCGGATGCAGACGCCCTCGGCCACGCGGCCGCAGCGGCCCTTGCGCTGGTCGGCGCTGCTTTGCGCGACCGGCTCGATCGGCAGGCGCCGAGTCCGCGCCTGCGACGAGTACCGGCTGATGCGCGCCAACCCGGTGTCGACCACGAAGCGGATGCCGGGGATCGTGAGCGACGTCTCGGCAATGTTGGTGGCGATGACGATCTTGCGGTGCTGGGTCGGCGCAAAGACGCGTTGCTGCTCGGCGTTGCTCAGGCGGCCGAACAGCGGGATGACCTCGGTGCGGGCGAACTGTCGGCCGTCGATCAGGTCGCGCGTCTCCCGGATGTCGCGCTCGGCGGGCATGAACACCAGGAGGTCGCCGGACGTGCTTTCGCGCAGGATCCGTTCGACGGCGGCGACGGCGCCGTCGATGTAATGCAACGCCTCCGCCCGCGTCGCCGGTTCGTCGTCGGCCGCGGCGTCGGAGCCGAATTCATCCAGGGGCGCATAGATGACCTCGACGGGATAGAGCCGGCCGGAAACCTCGATGATCGGCGCGTCGTCGAAGGCCCGGGAAAAGGCCTGGGTATCGATCGTCGCCGAAGTGATGATGGTCCGCAGCTCCGGCCGGCGGAAGCGGAGCTGGCGCAGGTGGCCGAGTAGAAAATCAATGTTGAGCGACCGTTCGTGCGCCTCGTCGATGATGATCGTGTCATACTCGCGCAGCAGCGGATCGCCCTGCAGTTCGGCCAGCAGCATGCCGTCAGTGAGGTACTTGATCACCGTCGCCGGCGACGTGTGGTCGGAGAAGCGGACCTTGCAGCCGACTTCGCGGCCCCACGGCACGCCGAGCTCCTCCGCGACACGGCGCGAGATGGACAACGCCGCCACGCGCCGCGGTTGGGTGCAGGCGATCCGGCCGGCGATGCCACGGCCGGCCGCCAGGCACATCTTGGGGATCTGGGTGGTCTTGCCCGACCCGGTTTCACCGGAGAGCACCAACACCGGATGCCGCTGAATCGCCGCCGTGATGTCCTCGGCCCGGGCGCTGATGGGCAGCTCGGGCGGAAAATCCAGGCGAAAACTGGCAACGCGGCGGTTCATCGAATCAACCGCCAGTCTCCGCACGCCGCGCGGGATGACAAGGGCAACGAAAGCAACCAGGCGACGCCGGGGCGTCGGTTGCCTTAGCTGTAGCCATGCAGTCGCACCACGTGTTTCTTGGATATGTGTGGCGTCAAACGGTGGAGCCCGCCGTCCCTGGCGGGCTATGGATTTCGGCTTCGAAAAACCCGCAGGGCTTTCGACGGGCTCAAGTCAGGGACGGCGGGTTCCACCATGGTCAATTGAATGGTTCCGGCTTGGGTGGCATGGGCATTTTGCATGTCTGAAATACATTCAAACCACGGGCGGGACGTCCGTGCCACATGGCATCGGCGTCCCGCCCAAGAGCAAAAGCTGAGATGCCCTCGGAAACGCGCCTCACCCGACAACTCGCGGCTGGCCTCCGGCCCAGCAGCGCATAGGTTCGGCGCGATGAAAGCGCCCCGGCCGCCGGAAGACATTCTGCGTCGCGTGATGAAACTCTCGCGCCTGAACGGCTGGAGCGTGGCCATCTTTGCGGGGTTGTGCACGCTGGTGTCGCTGGCGTTCTTGGATCTGGTGGGCGCCTCCGTCGGATTATTCGTGACGATCGGGGGCGCGCTGGAAGTGCGCGGCTACCGCCTGCTGCGGCGCCACGATGCGAGCGGGATGCGCTGGCTTGCACGCAGTCAACTGGTGGTGCTGGGAGCGATCTGGGCGTACGGCCTTTCGCGACTGCTGAGTTTCGACGCCGGCTATCTTCAGGATCAGGTCATCCCGGACGCGCGCTCCCTGCTCGCCTCCCAAGGCATCGACCTCGACGAGATGCTCGCCCAGGCCGGGATAGACTCCGCGCACCTCGTCCCCCTGGTGCGGCTCTTCTTCGTGGTGCTCTACGGGTCCGTGCTGCTCGTCACGCTGCTCTACCAGGGCGGCCTCTTCCTTTATTATCGCTGGCGCACCGCCGCCGTGGAGAAGGCGTTGCAGCCGCCCCCAGTCAGCCCTGCAACGACACCGTAGCCGCGAGCGCCAGCGAGTGGATCCGCCTGTTGCACCCTTGCGCAGGCCAGACGACGGGGTATCCTCCGCCCGATGCTGCGGCAAAAATATATCGAGGCGAAACGGCGCTGGGCGGAAAAACAGCAGGCGCAAGGCGTCGCTCCCCGCGCCGCCGCGTCCACCGAACGTCTGCCGCCCGGACAAACCCTGACCACCGGATTCCCTGTGCTCGACCTCGGCGTGAAACCCGAGATTCCGTTGCACCAGTGGACGTTGGCCATCGACGGCTTGGTCAAGAATCCGGCGATGCTCGATTGGGCCCAATTCAATGCCCTGCCGCAGGTCGAGGACGTCAGCGATTTCCACTGCGTCACAAGCTGGAGCAGATATGACTGCCGGTGGGGCGGCGTGGCGTTCGCCACGCTGTACGAACTGGTCGAGCCCATGCCAAACGCGCGCTTTGTCTATTTCACGGGTTTCGACGGATACTCCACCAACGTGCCGTTGGAGAAATGCCTCGACGACGACGTGTTGGTGGCAACGCGATTTGAAGGTCAGCCAATCGTCCGCGAACATGGCGGGCCGGCCCGGGTGATCGTTCCCAAGCTCTACGCCTGGAAAGGCGCGAAATTCGTGAAGGGCATCACCTTCCTCGAGGAGGACAAACTGGGTTTTTGGGAGGTTCGCGGGTACAGCAACGGTGCAGACCCCTGGAAGGAAGAGCGTTACGCCTAGCAGCCCGGAGGGACCATAGTCCGACGGGTTGCTGCTTAAATTTGACCAGCCCGCAGGATGGCTCGGGAGCTGCTACCACTCCTTACGTTTGTAGCCGCCGGAATCCTCATGAAGCCCATCCTCGACAGCCGCAAGCTGCTCGCATTTGCGACTCTTGCACGTTGTGGCAGCTTTACCGTGACCGCCCGTGAACTGTTCCTCACGCAGTCGGCCGTGAGCCACGCCATCAAATCGTTGGAGGATGAACTGGAATGCCGTCTTTTCGACCGGCTGGGCCGCAAGGCGCAGTTGACGCAATCCGGTCGCCACTTGTTGGAATATGCCTCCCGGATCCTGGAAGAAATGCAACTCGCGCGAGCGGACCTGAAGGCGATGGAACAGCGCGGGGACCCTCGGCTTTCGGGCCCGTGGCAAAAAGTCGCCAGCGGGTGAAGGATATGCCGATCAGCTTGCTGGCCTCCTTTTGGCCTTTGTAGGGCGCGGTCGCCGTGGCCTCCAAAGCCTTGGCGACGGAGGCCGAACCGCGCCGCAGAATTCCGCAATTCAAATCCCCGGCGGGGTTCGGCGACCCCGCCCCACACATCGGCTAATACGCGCTCACGGGCCGCACCTCGACGAACCGCACGACCGCCCGATTCTCGGCCCGCGATGGCGCCAGCAGGACGGTAAATCGCGCTTCCCAATCGTTCCGCTCCTCGCCGTCGATCAGCATCTGCGACACCGTCCACTCCCCGGCATCGCGATCCTCCGCCCAATGCGTATGTTTCATCGAGCGCCCCTCCGGATCCAGGCGGAAGCGGCCGCGCGCCTCGAAATACGCGCTGAAAGCCGCCTCGACCTGGCGCGCCTCGTCCGAAGCCGGCTCGCCTTCCGCCGGCAGCGCCGCCTCTCCGCTCTGCAGGCGTGACGCAGCGCCCTCCCAGTTGCGCCCAGCCACGTCCTGCAGGAAGCCCAGGATCGCGGTCCGCACCAGCCGCCGGAATGCCGCGCCATCGCGGGTCACGTCGACCGCCGCCGGGCGCGCCGGCTTGTCCGCCGTCTCCGCGGCCACGAAACCGGGATCCCGCAGGCGCTCCCATTCCTCGAGCAGACTCGAGTCGATTCCGCGGATCAGCTCGCGAAAATAGACCTCCATCTCCACCACCTCGTCGGTCTTGGCCCCGTCCGGCACCGTTTGGGCCAGCACTTTCCACACCTGCGACAGATGCCGGAGCAGCAAACCCTCCGAACGCTCCAGTCCGTAGGCCCGGATATAATCGGCGAAGGACAGGTACCGTTCGTACATCTCCCGGGCGATGGACTTCGGCCGGATGTTGTCCTCCCCCACCCACGGATGCGCCGCCGCAAACGTGTTGAACGTTTCGTACAGGAACTCGCGCCGCGGCTTCGGATGCTCGATCTCGTCGAGCTTGGCGATCCTTTCCTCGTACGGCACACCGGCCGCGCGCATCTCGGCCATCTTGTCCGTCTTCAGCCGGTCGACCTGTTTCCGCAGGATCTGGTCCGGATCTTCGACGATCGTCTCGCAC
>DASRKV010000098.1:0-27945 GCA_035648795.1 Opitutaceae bacterium | reverse complement strand
GACAATCCTTATGTCGATTCCCGCAGCAACGGCCTCGTCTACTGCCATAACCGGATGAAGGGCCAGCCCCTCGCCGCGCACATCAAGTTGACCAAGGGCGAGCGGTCGAAATTGGCGGAACTCGCGGCGGACCTGCTGTAGTCCGAGCCTTGCTCCAGTTTCTGCAGGATCCCGATTGGGACGCTGGTGCTCCGATGCGTGGTATTACCGGCCTGCGGGAAGACGGAGAACAGAGCGACGCCCGGTCGCGGCCGATATGGCAAGTAGTCGTTGACGCCGGCCGGTATCATGCGAAAGCATCTCGCTTTGGCTCTGTTTGATTCAACCTTTCCTTAGCTCCATGTGGACCAAGCCTTACGGCAAAACGGGCGTAAATGTAACGGTGATCGGATTCGGCGGAATGCGTTTCGCTCATCCGGCTGATCTCGATGGCTCGGCCGCTATTGTGCGGTACGCGCATTCGCACGGGATCAACTACTTCGACACCGCGCCGTACTACTGCGACGACAAGAGCGAGGAAATCGTTGGCCTCGCGCTGCGCAACCTTCCGCGCGAATCATTCTACGTTTCCACCAAATGCTCGGCGGCCGATGGGGGAGAACTCCGGGCCAGCCTCGAGAAATCGCTTCAGCGCCTGCAGACGGGCTGGATCGATTTCTTCCATATCTGGTGCCTGCTGCGTCCCGATCAGCTCGAAGAGCGCATCCGCAAGGGCGCCATCGCCGCCGCCCAGAAGGCCAAGGAGGAGGGCCTCATCAAACACCTGGTCGTCTCTTCGCACCTGGGTGGCGAGGACAACGCGACGGTGCTCGATTCCGGTCTCTTCGAGGGCATCACGATTGGCTATAACGCCCTGAACTTTCCCTTCCGCGCGAAGACGCTGGACGCCGCGGCGCGCCACAACGTCGGCGTCGTCACGATGAATCCCCTCGGAGGCGGACTGATTCCGCGCAACGCGGCGCGACTGGCGTTCCTGAAGGGACCGCAGGACCGCGATGTCGTGCAGGCCGCGCTCCGTTTCAATGTTTCCCAGCCCGCGATCACGGTGGCGCTCGTCGGCTTTTCCGCCGAGCGCGAGGTCGACGAAGCCGTGGCCGCGGTCGAGAATTTCAAGCCGTACCCGGCGGCGCACATCGAGCAGGTGAAGGCCAACATCGGCGCCAGCTTTGAAGGATTCTGCACCGGCTGCGGGTACTGCATGCCATGTCCTTCCGACGTGGAGATTCCGAAGATGATGGACGCCTTCAACGCAAAGATTCTCGACGGGACCGACCAGGCCATACGGGACCGCCTGAAATGGCATTGGGGAATCTCGCCGGATGCGGCCGCCGCGTGCATCGAATGCGGCACGTGCGAGGACGCCTGCACCCAGCATCTGCCGATCCGCGACCGGCTGAAGGCCATCGCCGCGTTGGCCAATTGACTGATGGCGCCGGCCCAGGAGCCGGCGCTCCGATTGCCCCGCATTTTCAGCTCCCCACTACCTCATGAAATTCGGTTACTTTGACGACGCCGCCAGAGAGTATGTCATCACCCGTCCCGACACCCCGCGGGCGTGGTCCAACTACCTCGGTTCCCGGCGCTATGGCGGCATCATCACGAACAACGCCGGCGGCTACAGCTTCACGCGCTCGCCCGCCTCGGGCCGTTTCCTCCGGCACCGCTACAACTCCGTGCCGATGGATCTGCCCGGGCGGCAGTTCTACCTGCGCGATCGCGAAACCGGGGACTTCTGGTCGGCCGCCTGGCAGCCGGTCGGCAAGCCGCTCGACGAGTACAAGACCACGACGCGCTTCGGCCTTGGCTACGCGGTCATCGAAAGCGAGTGGCGTGGCATCCGCAGTGCGGCGACCTATTTTGTGCCGCTGGACCAGGACTTCGAATACTGGCGGCTGACCGTCACGAACACCGGTGAGCGGCCGCGGCGGTTGAGCGTGTTTTCATTCTGCGAGTTCACCACCGAGTGGAACCTGGTGCAGGACACCCTTAACCTCCAATACGCCCAGTACATTTCCGAGGCGACGTGGAAGGACGGCTGCATCCTGGCTTCGTCGTGCGGGCGGCTGCCGGAGGACCCCGACAACTTCGCCAATTGGGACCAGTCGCGGTGGTGGTGGATGACGCAGCTCGGCGGGGAGGTCGCCGGCTACGATTGCGACCGCGAAAAATTCCTTGGGGTCTATCGCAGTTTCGACCGGCCCGAGGCCGTGGAGCGCGGGGCATGCGGCAACAGCGAGCATTTCTCCGACAACGGGTGCGGCGCGATCCAGAGCAATCTCGAACTCGCGCCGGGAGCGTCCGCCGACGTGATTGTGCTGCTCGGCATCGGCCGGGGCGCCCAGGCCCGGCGCATTCGCGCCCGGTTCGGGACCGCGGCGGCGTGTGACGGCGAATTGGCGAAGCTCAAGGCGCACTGGCACGGTTTGCTCACGGGATTGCAGGTCAAGACGCCCGACCCGGACTTCGACCACATGACCAATGTCTGGGGCGCCTACAATGCGCTCATGACCTTCGAATGGTCGCGCTCCTGTTCGCTCGTCTATACCGGCGATCAGCGCGACGGGTTCGGGTTCCGCGACACCGTGCAGGACATGCTTGGGGTCACCGGCATGCTGCCGGAGACGGTGCGCAGCCGCCTCATCCTCATGCTCTCGGGTCAGGATTCGACCGGCGGCGCCCAACCGGAAATCCGGCCCTGGTCGCATGCCCCAGGGAAGATGAAGCCGACGCCGCCGGCTGAGTACCGCAGCGACGACTGCCTATGGTTCTTCAACTCCATTCCGGCCTACGTCGCGGAGACGGGCGAAATCGGCTTCTACGACGAAATCGTGCCGTACGCCGATCGGGGCAAAGCGTCCGTCTTCGGACATCTGCGCCGCGCCCTGGAGTTCAACCTTGAGCGCACGGGGCGGAATGGGCTGCCCTGCGGCCTGAAGGCCGATTGGAACGATTGCCTGCGGCTCGGCTACCACGGCGAGTCGGTCTTTGTAACCTTCCAGCTGCGTCTCGGGCTGCAGGTCTACGCCGGGGTGGCGGAGAGACTGCGCCGGCCCAAAGAACAGCGCTGGGCGCTCGCGGAGCTGGCGAAGCTGGACAAAAAGATCGCGAAAGTCTGCTGGGATGGCGGCTGGTTCATCTGGGCGATCGGCGAAGATGGCACCGTGTTCGGCACAAAAAACCACAAGGAAGGCCAGATTTATTTGAACACCCAATGCTGGGCGATCCTCTCCGGCGCCGCGACGGCGAAGCAGGCGGACCAAGCCCTCCACGCGGTGAAGAAGCGGCTGGCTTCCGAGTATGGCGTGGCCTTGTGCAATCCCCCGTTCGCGAAAACGCCGGTGAAGATCATGCGGGCGGTCCTGTTCAACCCGGGCAACAAGGAGAATGGCGCCGTCTTCAGCCACACGCAAAGCTGGGTTGTGCTGGCGGAGATCGCTCGCGGCAACGGCGACCAGGCGTATGCCTACTTCCGATCGTTCCTTCCGGCGGCGCAAAACGAGCGCGCGGAAATCCGGGAGATCGAACCCTACGTGCATTGCCAAAGCACCCATGCGCCGACTTCGAAGAAATACGGCCGGTCACGGGTGCCGTGGCTGTCCGGCACGGCTTCGTGGGCGCACTACACCGCGGCGCAGCACATCCTCGGCGTGCGCCCGGAAATTGACGGACTGCGCATTGATCCCTGCATCCCGAAAAACTGGCCGGGGTTCACGGTCCGCCGGACGTTCCGCGGCAAGACTCTGGAAATCGAGGTACGCAATCCCGACGGCGTCTCGATGGGCGTGCGCAGCCTGACGGTCGACGGAATCGCGTTGCCCGGGAATCTCGTGCCGTTGGAAAAGCTCGCGGACGGTTCGAAGATTGTCGCGGTGCTCGGGTGAGCGCAGCGCAAGCGTTTTAAACCACTCGCTGGCCTGTCCGGGTGGCTGCGAGCGCCAGCGAGTGGACATGAGCCCGACGCGTGCTCATTCGCGTCGTGGGCTGGAGATCGGATGCGTCACCATCTCTGCCGATAGCGCGTGCGGTAAAGCCGTTCGGTGAATCCGCCCTCTCTCTCGAACGTCGCCGCCTGGACTACCAACTGGCGATCGAGGAAATAGCAGCACAGATTCAGGAGCGATAACGCCGCGTTGGCCACCAGTTCGGCGGAGGATGCGGACGCACACGGACCTTCACGGACCGGCACGGCCGCACGCGCTGCCGAGTCGTTCTGTGTTTGTCCATGTATGTCCGTGTTCGTCCTTCCCTTTTTCCGCTCTTCCGTTACCCAGGCACGCACCTCTTCCAGCGTGGCGCAGCGTTTCGCCTTGAACCGCATGAGCGCAGGATGCTCCGGCAGCCACAGGGCCAGTCCGCGCTGCCGCAGGAAATCCTCATAGTCCAGCCGCAGTTCCTCCAGGCTGGCACGGGCTACATTGGTCAGCTTGAGTTCGGTTCTCTTCGAGGTGCCGCTCGCCTGGCTGCCCTCGGCGATGTTCTGTACGCCGGACCGCGCTGCCTGCACCATTTGGTCGTGAGTGCGGCTGCGTTTGTCGATGAAACGGTCGCAAAACCGCACAGTCGTGTCATAGACCAGTTGGGCGATCTGAAAACTCTTCAGGTGCCGGTAGCCACCATGTAGCGGGATCAGCGGTTCTGGCTCAACCATCACCTGTTGTCTTCCCACTCTCCGATCGCCGTTGTCCAGCCGGCGGATTCATCTTTTTTATCCGCCGCAACTGGTCATCCGTAGGTTCGTCGGCGCGATCTTGGGGCGAGCTGTTGTAGATGCTCATCTGTACGGCGCGCGAACTATTGAGGACGTTGGCCGCCATCAGCGCACCACGCTCCGTGAAAGCCCAAGAGGCATGCCGGCGGCCGCTCCGGTCCGGATTTGAGGTCGCAATTTGCGACCTCAAGTTTGCTGCTTCTGTACGGGTGAGCTGGAAGCAATATTCGGCAGACATCTCCAGTGGACGTGATCGAATGGCGGCTGCAGCGTACCCAGCGGGTTTCGATGTGATTACCAGTGACCTGAGCTCAATGGGTGCGTGAAATTTCCGATAATGCCCCAAAACGACAGATACACGGAGCGATTGGGCGACCTACTTCGAATTGAACTCGCGCGATAATCGACCGAATTAACTGGTGTTCAAAGCAACGGCGCGTTCTTCATCGTCGCCAGGTCGAACGGCGTCTCAAGGTATTCTGCTATCGTCCTGAACACGTTCTCTGAGACGAGCATGGCCATGACATCTTGTCTTGCGGCTCCATCGAAGGCCGGAAACGCCCATTGCTTGATCTCGAACTCGAATCGACCCGAAAGGTTCCAGAACTGAGCGCGGTGCTGCAACGGACCCTGTGGCGTAACGTAGATGAACTGGCACAGTCAGCTCAGTTGGCTCTGATCTCCGGGCACAGTCGCCTCCACCCAATCTTTCCATGTCTTCAGAAATGGTTTCTTTGGACACGTGCCCTTAACAATCTCCGCTGTCAGCGGCTCCAAAAAAGCATTTGCTCGTGCAAGCACCGATCCGTCCCTCCTCAAATAGCTTTCGGCAAGCACTGCGGCCATCGTACGGATGTGATCCGGATTTCCAATACTCGGACCCAATGGCATTCGCGGGGCAAATCGGATGTTCTGGGCTTGGGATTCCTGCACCGTGATGGCAATTTAGTGCCCGAATTTCGCTAAGATCAAGGGACGAACAGAAGGGGACGCACCTTGCCGTTCGGCCTAGAGATGGGCGAACAGATGGTGCAAGTCTAGCTTCACGTGGTGGGTGAATGCATAGAGGGTTAGCCTGAGCCTGTCTGCGGTGAGTTTGTCGACCCCATCGAACTGATGAGCCGATCGAAGGGCCGCACAGCCGCGACCCGCAGCTCGCTGTCAGCTCGGTGGGAATGGGCTCAGGTTTTGTGATTCCTGTGCCTCATGTGGCCACAGAACGCTCAGAACGCACAAAAGGAGTGCGGGCTGAAGCGTCCACACTTCTTAGTTTACGAGCGGGCCCGATTCGCTTGCGGCATTACGCGCCGACGGTGACTTCGACTTTGACTGCGGTGGTGCCTGCCGCCGGCAGCGGGATGACGTTTCCTGCGACCTTCTTCCCGTCGACGCGGAGCGATTTCACGCCCTTCGACTTCCCTTTCGGATTCTTCACTTCGATGGTGTACGCGACGCCGCGGAACTTCCGGATCACCGTGAAGCCCTTCCATTTCTTCGGGATGCACGGATCGATGCGCAGGCCGGCGAAGTCAGGCTGCACACCGAGGATTGATTGGCTGGCGGTGACGAACGACCACGCCCCGGTGCCGGTGAGCCACGAGTTCTTGCCCTCGCCGGGCGTGGGCGAGAACTGCGAGGCGGTCATCTGCGCGTAGACGTACGGTTCGGACCGGTACTCGTCGTGGTTCTTTTTCGCCGACGGACAGATGCTCAGGTAATACTCGAGCGCCTTCTCGCCCTCGCCAAACAGCGTCCAGCCGATGTGAATCCAGGTGTTGTTGTGGGAGAAGACGCCGGCATTCTCCTTGAAGCCCGGCGGGTAGCTGGAGACTTCTCCGAGTTCGAGGTGGTATTCCGAATAGGGCGGGTATTGCAGCGCGCAGCCGTGCTCGGGCGTGTAAAGGTATTTGTCGACGGCCTGCAGCGCCTTCTTCGCACGGCCGTTGTTCATGCCGGCTCCGCCGAGGACGCACCATGCCTGGCTTTCGATGAAGATCTTGCCTTCCTTGCACGTCTTCGAGCCGACGGGATTTCCGGCGGCGTCGAAGGCGCGGGTGTACCACGCGCCATCCCAGGCCTCCTCTTCCACGGTCTTGAGCATGTCGGCGTAGTGCCCGTCGACGCGGGCGGCATCCCCGGTCTTGCCCATGAACCGGTAGAGAGCGGCGAGATCGCGCGCGGCGTAGAGAAAGAGGCCGGCGATCATGACCGACTCGGCCTTCGAGCCGCCGATGTCGCCGGTGCACTGGAACGACTCGTTCGGCTCCTTTGAGAAGCAGTTCAGGTTGAGGCAGTCATTCCAGTCGGCGTGGCCGATGAGCGGCAGGCCGTGCGGGCCGCGGTTCTTGAGTGTATAGGCGATGGAGGTCTCGATGTGGTGCAGGAGCGTGTCCTTCGAACCGGGCTTGTCCGCGTAGCCGCACGGTTCGTTGAGGATGGTGAGATCGCCGGTTTCGCGGATGAAGGCGCAGGTCGAGAGGATGAGCCAGAGCGGATCGTCGTTGAAGCCGCCGCCGATGTCGGCGTTGCCCTTCTTGGTGAGTGGCTGGTACTGGTGGAAGCACGTGCCGTCGGAGAGCTGGGTCGAGGCGATGTCGAGGATGCGTTGGCGGGCGCGGTCGGGCAGCAGGTGGACGAATCCGAGGATGTCCTGGTTGGAGTCGCGGTAGCCCATGCCGCGGCCGATGCCGGTTTCGTAGCCCGAGCTGGCGCGCGAGAGATTGAACGTGGCCATGCATTGCACCTGATTCCAGGTGTTGACCATGCGGCGCAGGTGCTCGTTCGGGACGTTCGGCGACTGGTAAATTGAGAGTAGGTCTTCCCAGCGCTGCTGCACCGCGGCGAACGCGGCGTCGACTGCAGCGAGGTCGGAATACTTTTTTAGGATTTCGCGGCCCTTCGCCTTGTTCATCACGAACGGCGCGTCAAATTTCGGGAGGTCGCCCTGTTCGACGTAGGCCAGCACGAACGCAAAGGTCTTCTCCTGGCCCGGCTTGAGCGTGAGATCGATCTGATGGGCGCCGACCGGATTCCAGCCGTAGGCGTGGCTGTTGGTGCATTTGCCCGCCAGCACGGCCTGGGGATCATGCAGACCGTGGTGCACGCCGACAAACGCGTCGCGCGAAGTGTCGTAGCCGTCGGTCTGGCGCGTGCACCCGAACAGCGTGTAGTGATTCCGGCGCTCGCGATACTCGGTCTTGTGGTAGATCGCCGAGCCCTCGATCTCGACTTCGCCGATCGAATACGTGCGCTGATAGTTCGTCATGTCGTTCAGCGCTTCATAGAAACAGAACTCGACAAAGGAAAATAGCGACAGCTTCTGGGACTTCCTCGTCCGGTTGCGGACCGACACCCGCCACACTTCGAGGTTCTCCTGCGGCGGCACAAACATCAGTTGTTCCACTTCCACGCCGCCTTTGCGGCCGGTAATGCGGGTGTACCCAAGGCCGTGGCGGCATTCGAATGCGTCGAGCGGTGTCCGCGTCGGCTTCCACCCCGGATTCCAGACGGTCCGGCCCTGCTTCACATAGAGGAAGCGGCCGTCGTTATCCATCGGGTTGTTGTTGTAGCGATAGCGCGTCAGGCGGCGCAGCCGGGCGTCCTTCCAGAAGGAGTAACCACCGGCCGTCTGCGTGCAGAGGCCGTAGAAATCGTCCTGGCCGAGCATGTTCAGCCAGGGCAGCGGCGTGTCCGGGCGGGTGATCACGTATTCGCGGTTCTTGTCGTCGAAGTAGCCGTAGGTGGACATGGGGAGGGAAAGCGGGAAAGCGGAGAGGCGGGCAGAGGGAGAGAAGGCGCGGGAATATCGGGGCGGGGTGCGGGGATCTGACAGGAGGCCCGAAAACAATCAAGCCGGGCGGAAGGCCCGGCTTGAAAACTGTCCTGCGGCCGGCATCAAGCCGTCCGTGTGGCGCGACGTTTGAGCAGGCTGGCCTCGCCGGCGCGCAGCGCGGCCCATTCCATCGCCAGCGCAAACACGCCGGTGAACAGCAAATCACTCACCAGCGTATTCCGGAAGAAGAAGAGGGTGGACGGGAACTCGGGATGCCCCACGGTCATGGCCTGCCACCAGCCGGCCAGCGTCTTGACATAATAGGCATCGCCCAGAAACGACGCGGTGTTCGTGGCAAAATAGAACAGCAGCGAACCGCCGAGGCAGCCGGCGAAGAGCCGCAGCCAGTTTTTGCGATGGGCCACCATCCAGCCGAGAACGAGGGCCGCCGCAAAACAAAGCGTGCGCACCAGCACGCCGCCCAGGTCCCACGTGTAGCCAAACTGCGTGGCATGGTAGTGGTCGAGATAGAGGTCGGAGGCGCTCAACGCGACGAAGGGCACGAGCCACATCCAGCGACTGCGGAAATATACGGCGCCGCAAAAGGCGAGAGCCATGAGCGGCGAAAAATTAACCAGCTCCGGATTCCAGGCCGCGACGATGCGATAGCCCGCGGCCAGAAGAATGAGGACAACGGCAGTTCTCATAAGTGGCGGCGATTGTGGTGGCCCCGGAGGGAAAGGACAGCAAAAACTGCAAATCCAATCCGGGCGCATGGGCCGGTGGTCGGTCATCCCAGGTGGCATGGGCATCTTGCCCATGTCTGCGATTGTCCCAATCCACGGGCGGGACGCCCGTGCCACTTTCGAACGGCCCCGCAATCCACCGACCAAAGGCAAACGACCGCTTCAATCCTGGCGCGGCGGAGCCGGCGGCTCCCCGGCCCGGCGCAGATTCAGGATGTGGGTTTCCGTCTGGCCGCGGATCTTCACGGTCAAGGTGACGGCCAACTCGTCGAAATTGCTGGTGATATTCGACAGCATGGGATCGATCGAACCGTGTTCGCCCGGTGCCACCGTCAGGACTTCGGGGCGCGGCGCAAAATTGCCGAGCGTCGAATTCACGTCGGCAATCGTGAAGGTGACCGGCTGGGCGCCGGGGTTGATGAAGGTGAAGGTCAGGGCCAGACGGGTCGGTTCGACGTAGTCAAAATCGACGCGACCGTACATCTCGTCGATCTCATGGGGCGTGAAATCGCTGGCGCCCTGCGTAAACGGGTCGTCGGAACCCTCCCGGTGATTCCCGAGGGTGGAATCAGACCACGGCCGCGGGCGACCGTCATGTCCCGGGTGCTCCCCCGGCTCCTTCTGGTCGTTGGTTTTCTTCAGGCGCACGGAGGGGCCAAGCCAGGATTCCACCGTCAGCGCGCCACCGCCAAAGACCGCGGTCCCCGAGAGAACGGGCTGCGGAGGCTGGATCCTTTCCAACAAATGCTTTTTTCGCGAAGGGGTGGATTCGCAGCCGGTGAGGATCGCGCCCGCGACCGTTGCCGCCAGCAGCAGCCGGGTGAGGGCCCGCCATGGTGGCCGCCGGCCGTCGCGAAAAAAGAACGGGGTCAGGGACAATTCGGTTTGCACGGCGACAGTTTTGGGGACTCTCCGGCGCGGTGCAATAAAATGGTCAGGTCGGGTTGAGGCTTGGTGGACCGGCGGCCGGAACGTGGCGAAAAACCGGGTCCGGCGCGCGGCCAGGCCCGGCGGGATGCCGGGAATGATCCGCCGATTCTGCTGCCGCTCAATC
Source organism: Opitutaceae bacterium (assembly GCA_035648795.1). Lineage (GTDB taxonomy): Bacteria > Verrucomicrobiota > Verrucomicrobiia > Opitutales > Opitutaceae > Fen-1467. Next base: position 17,665 of record DASRKV010000098.1, on the reverse strand, counting down.
GGCTTCCCCGGTCCCGGTCCAAAGCCTCGGCGCCTTGGCTGCGGCCTCGTAGCTCCCGGCGCCGGAAAAAAAGAAGGCGCCTCGCGGGGCGCCTTCGCATGGATCAAGGGGAGACGGCAGCCGGGCTCATTGCTCGAACTGCTTCTCCATTTCTCGCAGTTCCTTCGACTCGCGCTTGCTTTGCCAGATCGACCAGCCGATGGCCCCGGCGCACAGGAGCGCCACCAGCAGGCCGACGACGCGGCTGGCCGTGCCGGTGATGACGTTGTATTTGATGACGAGGCCGAGCGCGAGGAGGCTGACCATGTTCATCACCTTGATCAGCGGATTGATGGCCGGGCCGGCGGTGTCCTTGAGCGGGTCGCCCACGGTATCGCCGGTGACGGCGGCCTTGTGCGCCTCGGAACCCTTGCCGCCGTAGTTACCGTCTTCGATGAGTTTCTTGGCGTTATCCCAAGCGCCGCCGGCATTCGCCATGAACACGGCGAGGAGCTGGCCGGTGAGGATCATGCCGGCGAGGAAGCCGCCCAAGGCCTGCGTGCCGAGGAGGAAGCCCACGGCAATCGGCGTGAGGATGGCGAGGAAACCTGGGCCGATGAGTTCCTTCTGCGCCGTGGAGGTGCAGATGTCGACCACGCGACCATAATTGGGCTTCTTCTTGCCGGTCCAGATGTCGGCGTCGCGAAACTGTTCGCGGCATTCCTTCACGATCAGGAAGGCGGCGCGGCCGACGGCGCGGATCAGCATCGAGCTGAAGAGGAACGGCACGGCGCCGCCGATGAGGAAGCCGATGAACACCATCGGGTGCGCGACCGTAAGCTTGCCGGCCTCGACCAGGTATTGTTCGGTGGTCAACTGGCTGATCTTGTCCTCGCTGCCGACGGCGATGACGGCGATGAACGAGGAGAAGAGCGAGACGGCGGCGATGACGGCGGAGCCGATGGCGATGCCCTTGGTCTCGGCCTTGGTCGTGTTGCCGACGGCGTCGAGGTCGGCGAGAATCTGGCGGGCGCGCTTGTAGCTGCCCTTTTCTTCCTTCTCCATGGCCTCGGCGTCATAGCCCATTTCTCCAATGCCGTTGGCGTTGTCGGCCACGGGGCCGAAGACGTCCATCGAGATCGTATTGCCGGTGAGGGTGAGCATGCCGATGCCGGTCATGGCGACGCCGTAGGCGACGAAGAGCGGCGGAGTGCCGGTGTAACAGAGGAAGGAGAAGAGGATGGCGACGGCGATGACGAGCACCATGGCGACCGTGCTTTCATAACCGACGGCAAAGCCCTGGATGATGTTGGTGGCAGGGCCGGTCTGGCAGGCCTTGGCCAAGCCCTTCACGGGCGCGTGGGAGGTATGGGTGTAATAGCTCGTCACCTTGTTCAAGCCGATCGCGAGGATGACGCCGATGAAGCAGGTGATCACCGGGCGCATGTCCAGACCGGCGATGCCAAAGTTGGCCCAGACGGGCAACTGAGTGGGATCGCCATTCGGGAAGCCGGCGGCTACGGCCGCGTTCTTCGCGAGATAGACGGCGTCGAACCTCAGGTAGGAGAGGCCCAGGGCGATGAAGCCAACCACTGAGATCATCGAGCCGATCCAGAAACCGTTGTGCACGCTCTTCAACGCGGTATCGGACGTGTCGTTGGGGCCGGCCTTGACCGTGTAGGTTGAGATGATCGAGCCCAGCACGCCGATGCCCCGGACGAGCAGCGGGAAGATGACGCCCTTGTGGCCGAAGGTCGCGAGACCGAGGATCATGGCGGCCACGATCGTCACTTCGTAGCTCTCGAAGATGTCGGCGGCCATGCCGGCGCAGTCGCCGACGTTGTCGCCCACGTTGTCGGCGATGGTGGCGGCGTTGCGAGGATCGTCTTCGGGGATGTTCTTTTCGATCTTGCCGACGAGGTCGGCGCCGACGTCGGCGGCCTTGGTGTAAATGCCGCCGCCCACGCGCATGAAGAGGGCAAGGAGGGTGCCGCCAAAGCCGAAGCCCAGCAGCGCCTCGTAAGCTTGTTCGCCGTAGGCGATGAAGATCAACGTCCCGCCGAGCAGCCCGAGGCCGTCGGTGAGCATGCCGGTCACGGTGCCCGTCCGGTAGCCGAGCTGCATGGCCTCGCCGTAGGAGCGGCGGGCCGCCGCGGCCACGCGAAGGTTGCCGGTGGTGGCCAGGCGCATGCCGACGAAGCCGACCAGCCAGCTAAAGACCGCGCCGAGGGCAAAGGCGCCGGCGCGACCGAACTTGAAGGCTCCGAGATCGCTCTGCGTGGTGAAGTAGAGGATGACGGTGATGATGAGGATGAGCGGCCCGATCTTGCGGAACTGCGCTGCGAGGTAGGCGTCGGCGCCCTCGCGGACGGCGGCGGCGATGCCCTGCATGCGCGGCGTGCCCTGGTCGGCGGCCTTGACCTGCTTTGCAAGCATCAAGGCGTAGAGGAGGCCGCAGATCGCAATCCCGAGCACCACGAACAGCGCGATGACCTCGAGATGCGAATACTTGGGATCGCTGAACAGGGCGAAGAATCTGAAGGCGTGTTCGCCGCCCGATGCGGCGGCGGGCCCCTCCGCACCGGGCGATTGCCCGAAAAGTGGTCGCGCATAGAACGCGACCACGAAGAAGACCGCCATCGCGGTCAAAAAGATGGTGTTGGTGCGGCGGTGGCGCAGCCAGTGGGTGAGTTTCGTGACCATGGGTTGGATGTCGGAACGGTTGGGAAAAAAGGGGCGTCCGGGCGCGGTTCAGCTTCCGTAGGCGGCCTGGGCGGAGCGCCACCATTCGTGATGGGCCGAATCAAGCTCAGCCGGGGAGGGCATCGGGTAGTACTTCAGCTCCCGCGCCTGTCCGGCGTAGAAGCCGCCCTGAATCGTGCGGTAGAGCACATCGTCCTGGACATTGCGGACGGTGACCTTCGTCGGCTTGCCGGGCTTGCGGTTGAGTTCGCGCAGGCATTCGCGCAGATGCTGCAGGCCGGTGTACGGCAGATTGCCGACATCCGCCGTCTCGATCTCCGTCGCCAGCTTGCCGAGGGTGAGTTCGGCAAAGACGATCCGCGGAACGCTGACCGGCTGGGTCTCGTCCGTCAGCCGGGCACAGAACTCCGCGGGGTCCAGGGTGCTGACGACGCGCGGCGTCACCGGGCAGAACTCCTGGTAGAGGTGGAAGCAGCGGTCCACCGTCGGGACGAGCGGCGCCGACGCCAGCCCCAGCACCCGGCCGTCATGCGTGGCCAGATGGAGCCGGCCAAGCGCGGCGACGGGCAGATGCTCGAGCACCCGGTAAATCGCCAAATAGGTCGAGCGGCGCGGCGATCCGTCGAGATGGGGCAGGCAGCGCGCCGCGCTTCCCTGGAAGGGCGGATAATCGCTCTGGAGGTCCGGATCGACCTCGAAGAACATCGCCTGGCCGCGCGAGTATTTCTGGGTGCCGACCGCGAGATAGGTGCCGAATTCTTCCGGGGGCAGATGAGAGGCGACGAGGGCCTCGGGGTTAAGCGACAGGTAGAGGTGGATTTTCATGATGGTGGTCGTTGGATGGGAAACGGAAAATGGGAGCCGGATCAGACGGACCAGTCGATGCCGCGCATGTCGCCCTTTTTCAGGTACTGCTCGTGCATCCGGAAGACGGTGGAAAGGGTCTGGTGGGTGTGGCCGCCCTTCGCCATCTCGTAATAGCGGTGCAGGCTGTCGCGGTATTCGGGATGGGCGCAACGCTCGATGATCAACAACGCCCGCTCGTTCGGATCCTTGCCGCGCAGGTCGGCCACGCCCTGCTCCGTCACGACGATCTGCACGGAGTGCTCGCTGTGATCCGCGTGGCTGACCAGCGGGACAATCGTGCTGATCTTGCCGCCCTTGGCGGAGGACGGACAGGTGAAGATCGAGATATAGGCGTTGCGCGTGAAATCGCCCGAGCCGCCGATGCCATTCATGAGGCTGCAGCCCATGACATGGGTCGAGTTCACGTTGCCGAACAGGTCGACTTCAATCGCGGTGTTGACCGTCATGATGCCGAGGCGCCGGATGACCTCGGGATTGTTGGTGATCTCCTGCGGGCGGAGCAGGATGCAGGGGCGGAAGAACTCGAGGTTGTCGTAGAATGCCGTGAGCTTCTCCTTGCCGATCGTCAACGAGGTGCCGGTGGCGAAGCGGATTTTTCCGGCGCTGATCAGGTCGATCACCGAGTCCTGGATAACCTCGGAGTACATCTCGAAGGTCGGAATGTCCGGATTGGCGCCCAGCGCGCCGAGGACGGCGTTGGCGATGTTGCCCACACCGGACTGGAGCGGCAGGAAATCGCGCGGCACGCGGCCGGCGATGATCTCGTTGGCGAGAAACTCGGCGACGTTCTGCCCGATGCGGTTGGTGACCGCGTCCGGAGGATCGAAGCCGCTCACTTCATCGGGCAGGTTGCTTTCGACCACCCCGGCGATCTTCGCCGGGTCGATCTTAACCACGGGCTGGCCAATGCGGTCGGACGGCCGGAGAATCGGGATGGGCTGGCGCCGCGGCGGATCGAGCGGTTCGTAGATGTCGTGGAACCCGAGCAGGCGCGGGGAGTGAAAATGGTTCAGCTCGATGATCACTTTCTTCGCGCAGCGGAGGAACGTTGGCGAAGCTCCGACCGAAGTGGTGAGCGCGATCTGTCCGTCCGGCGTGACGTTGCAGGCCTCGACCACGGCCCAGTCGAACTGACCGAGGAAACCGCAGCGCACCTGTTGGGCCAGGTGCGAGAGGTGCATGTCGAAGAAGCGGGTCTTGCCGGCGTTGATGCTCTCCCGCAGCGACTTGTTGCTCTGGTAGGGCGTCCGCCAGGAAATGGCGTCGGCCCGGGCGAGTTCGCCGTCGAGGGAATCGCCGGTGGACGCGCCCGTGACCACCGCGACCTTGAAGGGCCGGCCGGCGGCGTGTTCGGCGCGGGCCCGGGCCGCCAGCGCCTTGGGCGTGACCTTGGCGGCGCCCGCGGCGGTGAAACCGCTAAAACCGATCGTTTGGCCGTGCGTGATGAGCGCCGCCGCTTCATCGGGAGTCAGCATCGGAAAGCTGACACGGGGCAATAGTTGGTTGGCTTGGGTTGTCATGGGATGACGTCAGATGGGAAAGACTTCGCGCAACAGCTCGACGTGGGGCGCCGGCAACACGCGCATCTCGCCGGCGGCGTCACGCACCAGCAGGGCCCCGGCCGGATCAACCCCGTCCAAGTGCCCGTTGACGGCGCCGCGTCCGCCGGCCAGCGTCACCTGCACCTGGCGGTAGCGCCACGCCCCGTTGAGGTCGCGGCACAATCCGCTGACGTCGCCCGTCTCCAGCCGGTGGTGTTCGCGGGTCAGCGCGTCGAGCAATCGCACGATCAACGCGCGGAACGGCGGGGTGACGGGCAGCAGGTCGGCGAGGCAGATGACTTCGCCCGCCAGCTCCGGGTCGGTCTTTTCCGGGTGGTTGGCGACGTTCAAGCCGATGCCCACCACCGCGGCCCCGGCGGAAAACCTGTCTACGAGGATTCCGGCCAGCTTCCGGCGCCCGATGAGGATGTCGTTGGGCCAGCGCAACCGCGCGTCCGGGAGACCCAGGGCCCGCACGACACTCAGCACGGCCCAACCGGCGGCCAGGGGCAGCAGCGACCACGGGGCGATGTCGCCGGGTGTGGGCACGACGGCGGAGAGCCACAAGCCCTCTTCATCGGAGAGCCAATGACGGCCCGTGCGCCCGCGGCCCGCGGTCTGCACCACCGCCCGCACCGCCGTCCACGGCGGCAGATGGGCGGCGAGCGAATTGGTCGAGGTTACCTCCGCAAACTCATGGATCGTCCAGCCATCGATGGCACGAAGGTCGGGTTCCTGGGGAATGGCGGGGTCGGGCGACATGGCACAATCCGGCTAACGGATCTTGTGAGAGTGATAGAGTTCCCGGCGGCCTTCGGCAGACCAGGCGCGCTGGGTGCCGGCATCGGGCTGGATCGCGATGATGCGGTGAGGCTGCCTGATGGCCACGACCACGGCGGCCGCGATGGCGGCGAGGACGCCTTCGTCGATCGCTTCGGCTCCGCGTGTTCCGAGGGCGGAAGTCGCCGGGGGCGGGGATGGGGGCGAGCCGAGGTGTGGTTCAAGGCGTCGGACGATCCGGCGCAGGCGATTCACCGTCCACCAGAGGTAGATCAGCGCGCCGGCCAGGATGAGGAACCCGGGCAACTCCAGATCGATCGTCGCCAGAAACGCCGGCCAGTCAGCCGTCGAGACAAGGTGGGTGGCGGCGAAAACATCTGCCGGAAGCGAGTGCATGACGGGCGACTTCGGAGGGCCGGGCTACAGCCGGCGAGTGTTCAAGAGGGCGGCGCGTGTTTCGCTGCGTGTTGCAGCCGGCGGCTGACGCCGCGGGCAATGATGAAAAGTCCCAGAAGGACCAGGAGGTAACCGGCGAGCATCGCACTGGCGCGGGGCCGGCCGGCCAGACGGTTCGCCAGCAGCCGCGCCACCCCCACGCCGGCAAAGGCCATCACGGTGCCGGCGATCCAGGGGCGAAGATTGGTGGCCACGGCATTCATCGACGGGTGATCATTGCATCATCGGCACCAACGTCACGTAAATGCCGGTGAGAATCGCGGTCGTGATGACCCCGCAGATGTTGGCGCCGAGGGCTTCCGGCAGGATGATGGAGTCCGGGGTCACCTTCGACACTTCCTTTTGGGCAACCTTGGCCGTGCTGGGCACGCAACTGACCGCCGCGATGCCGATCACAGGGTTGAATTTTCGCCCGCTGAAAAAGTAGACCAGGTAGCCGCCCACCAAGCCGCCGACGCCCGAGAGCAACAGGGAGATGATGCCCAGGACGAGGAGAATCAGCACCTTGGGATCGAGGATGGTCGAAGCTTCGCACAACACGCCCAGGATCAGGCCGAGGAACATGGTGGCGCCGTAGAGAATCGGGCCGTCAATGATCTGGACGAAATATTTCAAACCGGCCTCGCGGACCGCCACCCCCACGAAAAGGCAGAGGAAGAGCGGGGCCGCTGACGGGAAAAGCAGGCAGAGCACCGTGCAGCCGACGACGGCGAAGGCGAGTTTCTCATCGGAGGTAACCTTGATGACCGGCTTCGGCGGCATCTTCAGCCCCCGCAGTTTGGCCGGCACGAGGAAACGGATCAGGTAGGGATAACCGCCGTAGGTCAGACCGAGGTAGAGGTAGGCGACCACGGTGATCGGCACGAAAAGTTGTTTGGCCAGCGTGAGCGACGTGAACAGCACCATCGGGCCGTCCGCGCCTCCGACCATCGCGATCGAAGCGGCCTCGCGGTAGTTCAGGCCCAACGCCACCGCGATCGGGAACGTGGCGACCGTGCCGAATTCTGCGCAGATGGCCAGGAACATGCTCAAAAAAGGCCGGGCCAGGACAAAGCCGACATCCAACAGCACGCCGATGCCCATGAACACGAGGCAGGCGATCAGCCCGTTGCTGAACATGAACGTGTAGATCGGTTGCAGGAAATCGACCTGCAGGACGTACATCAGGTTGTCGGTCTTCTCCACGAGCGGCGACAGGAACAACGTGCCCGGCAGGTGCCCGGCGCCCGCCTGGGCGAGCTGGGCCGCGGTTTCGGCGCCCGCGGCGCTGCCCGCGATGATCTTCGTCCCCGTCGTCGGATCGAGGAAGAGCACGCCGGCATTCACCGCCGCCATGCCAAGCCCCATCGGAATCATGAGCAGCGGTTCCAGGATCCCTTTCTTGCCGAGGTACAACAGGACCATGCCCAGGACCATGAGGCCAAGACGCGCCACGAAGATCGCGGGATGAGAGGCGATCAGCGTGGTGATGACCTGAAACAGATCGAGAATATTGAAATGAAGCATGAGGCAGGCGGACGCGCCGGAGGGCTATTCGCCGGAAAAATGTTTGACGGTTTTGTAGAGCACCTTGACCAGCCCGGCAACGAGCATCGAGATGACAAAGGCGATGCCGTACATGACCAGGGCTTGGATGATGGCAGCTTTCACGAGTGAAGGGCCGGCGTGGCGGGGGGGGCGGCGACGCCAGGAGGAAAATCCTACGCGATGCGCAGGATCACGGAGCCTTCCTCCACGGCTTCACCCGGGTTGAGCTGCACCGCCGCGATCCGGCCGGTTTTCGGCGCGTAGATGTAGGTGTTCATTTTCATGGCTTCGACGGTGGCAACCTGGGTGCCTTCCTGGACCTCCTGGCCCACCTTGACCTCGATCGAAACGAGTTTGCCGGCCAGCGGGCTGGTCACGTCACCGGCACCGGAGGCTTTGGGAGGGGGAGTGGCTGCGACGACCGGGGCGACAATCGGAGCGGAGGCGACGGAAGCTGGGGCCGGCGGCGCGGAAAGCGGGGTGCCGGCGCCGGGGACCTCATCGATCACCTCGACGATCACGTCGTATGTTTTGCCATCAACCGTTACTTTCAGTCTTTTCATGATAAAAGGGACCACGCGGGGTTGCTGCCTGCGTCAGCGAATCTTGTGAGAGGAGTAGATCTGTCGTCGGCCTTCGAGGGACCACTGCAGCATCAGCGCTTCGACCGAAGGCCTGGGGGCGTGGGCCAGATGAACATCCCGGACCTGTGCGGTGGGTCCAAACATCGCCGTCACGGCGGCGGCGATGACGACCAGCGTTTCCGGCGGCAGCGGTTCGTCGACAGCTTCCCCGGCCGCGGCGAGAGCGGGCGTCTTGACCGGGGCTTCCGGATGGGTGGCCGCCAGCCACCGGCCGATTCCGGCGACGAGGAACAGGAAAACCGCGATGCCCGCCAGCACCGCCAGCAGCGCCAACGGCTGGCTGCCGAACAGCGGCCGGCCAACCTCGGCAAAAAAAGATCCGGAGAGATTAGTCATGAGTCATGTCAGAGTCGGGCGGCGCGAGGCGCGCCTCGCGGCAGGACGTCGGGCAACGGATCACAGCGGGATGTTGCCGTGCTTTTTCGGCGGGCGGGTTTCGCGCTTGGACAGCGTGTTGCGCAGCGCCATCGAAAGAACCGCGCGCGTCTGCGCCGGCTCGATGACGTCGGTGATCATCGCCTTGCTCGCGGCCTCGTAGGGCGAGGCGAACTTCTCGCGGAAGTCGGCGGCCAGCTCCTTTTCCTTGGCCTTGGGATCGCTGGCCGAGGCGATCTCGCGCTTGAAAAGAACTTTCACGGCGCCCTCGCCGCCCATGACCGCGATCTCGGCCGACGGCCAGGCATAGACGGCGTCCGCGCCCATGTCGCGGCTGCACATGGCGAGATAGGCCCCGCCGTACGCCTTGCGCAGGATGAACGTCAGCTTCGGCACCGTGGCCGCGGCATACGCGAACAGCATCTTGGCGCCATGGCGGATGATGCCGCCGCGCTCCTGCGCGACTCCGGGCAGGAATCCCGGGACGTCCACAAGCGTGACGATCGGGATGTTGAACACGTTGCAGAACCGGATGAACCGGGCGCCCTTGTCGGAAGAGTCGATGTCGAGCGCGCCGGCCTTCTGCGCGGGGTTATTGGCCACGAATCCGGCCACGATGCCCTGCACGCGGCCGAAGACGACCACGAGGTTCCGCGCAAAGTCGCGGTGCACCTCGAGAAAATCGCCGCCATCGACGAGCCGCGCGATGACGTCGTGGACGTCGAACGGCGCCTTGGGATCACTTGGGATCAGGTCGTTGATCGCCGGATCGGGCGACATGTCCACGGTCGGGGTGGGGCGATGCGGCGGGTCCACCACGTTATTGGGCGGCAAAAAGGAGAGCAGTTTCTTGGCGATTTGCAGCGCGTGGGTGTCGTTTTCGGCGATGAAATGCACATTGCCGCTCACCGAGGCGTTGGCGGTGGCGCTGCCGATCTCCTCCATCGTGGTGCTCTGACCGGTGGCGGCTTTGATGACCTCCGGGCCGCAGATGAACATGCTGGCGTTCTTCCGGGTCATGATGAGGAAGTCCGTCAAGGCCGGGGAGTACGCGGCGCCGCCGGCACACGGGCCGGCAATGATGGAGATCTGCGGCAACAGACCGGACAGCTCGACGTTGCGGAAGAACACCTGACCGTAGCCGGAAAGCGAGTCGTCGCCTTCCTGAATCCGCGCGCCGCCCGAATCGTTGATGCCGATCAACGGCATGCCGGCCTTCTGTGCGTAATCCATGATGTCGCAGATCTTCTTGGCATGGATGCGCCCCAAGGCGCCGCCGCCGACCGTGGAATCCTGGCTGAAGGCCGCGACGGGCCGGCCGTCGATGTAGCCCACGCCGGTGATGACGCCGTCGCCGGGCATCGATTTGCCCTCCATGCCGAAGTTGTGGCAGTCATGCTGGGCGTGCAGGCCCCACTCCATGAACGTGTTCTCCTCGAAAAGCGCGGCGAGGCGGTCGCGCGCGGTGAGGAGGCCTTTCTTGCGGCGTTCGGCAAGTTTTTCTTCGCCACCCGCGGCGTAGGCGACGCGGCGTTTCTGCTCGAGCGTCGTGAGCAATGCTTTCGATATAGGCATGATAAGATTCTCCAGGAGACAAAGCGACGGCGGTGACGGCGCGTCGCGATGACGCCGGCCGGTTCAGGCCGGCTTGGTGGCGCAGAGCTCGGTCAGGACCCCGTGGGTCGATTTTGGATGGAGGAAGGCGACGAGCTTTCCCGCAGCTCCTTCGAACGGCTGCGCGTGGATCAGGCGCACGCCGGCGCCGGCGGCCTGCGCGAGCTGGCCGGTGATGTCGTCGGTCCGAAAGGCGATGTGATGGATGCCCTCGCCGCGCTCGGTCAGAAACTTGGCAATGGGACTTTCGGGCGAGGTCGGTTCCAGCAGCTCCAGATGAACGCCGTCGACATCGAAGAACGCCGTGCGCACCTTTTGGGAGGGAACCTCCTCGCGGTGCTCGCAGTGCAGTCCAAGCGCTTTTTCGTAGACTGGAACGGTCTCGTCCAGCGAGCGAACCGCGATGCCAAGGTGATCGATGTGATTAATCATTTCTTATAAGGTATAGCTCTACAGCGCACCAGTATGCCGAAGGGTCTGGATTAGCTCTGCGCATATTTTGGCAAACTACTCTCATTGCTTGGTCTTTCGCCGGTTCAGCGTTGCCAAGTCGATTTCAGAGTCTGATGCAGAGCCCTTACGGCGGGCAACCGCTATTTCTGATCCATCTTATCCATGACAATTTCGGCTGAATCAGGAGAGTCTATTCCTCATTCCAAGTCAGCGACTTATGCAGACTGGAGAGCTGCCGTTGAAATTGAACTCAAGGGCGTTCCGATCGAGAAGAAGCTCGTTACCCGGACGCCGGAGGGAATTGAGGTGCTGCCGCTTTACCGGCAGGAAGACGCGGCGGCAGCCGGTCCGGCCAGTGCGCCCGGTAAACCGCCTTACGTCCGCGGTACGCGAAATCCCGGTGGCCAGAAGGTGCGATGGGAGGTCCGAACGGAAGCGACCGTGTACGACTTTTCGCCTTTGCCGGCGCTGGCCATGGCGATCGCACCGGCGCAGCACGACGTGGCGGCTGCGGTCCCGGCCGACCCGCTGGGCTGGCTGCTGAGCCATGGCGCGCTCCCGCTGCCGCTAACCTCCTGTTTCGAGGAACTGGCAGAAGGCATCAGGGAGGCCGAGACCGCCGGCCTGCCGGCCCGCACGGTGGGGATCGGCGCGCATATCTGGCACGAATCCGGGGCGAACAGCGTCCAGGAACTGGCCTTTGCCTTGGCGACCGGCGCTGAATACTGGCGGCAGTTGCTCGACCGCGGAATCCCGCCCGCTCAGGTCGCGGCGCATACGCAGGTCGAATTCGCGGTCGGGGTCGATTTCTTCATGGAGACGGCGAAGTTGCGGGCGGCCCGCCTGCTTTGGAGCAAGCTCGCGCACGCTTTCGGCGCCGACGGCGAAGCCCAGAAGGTGTTCCTGGCGGCGCGCACCGCGACGTGGGACAAGACAGCGTACGACCCTCACGTGAATCTGCTCCGGATCACCACCCAGGCGCTGTCCGCGGTGCTGGGTGGGGCCGATGCGATCGACATTCGTCCGTTCGACGAAATCGCGGGCGAGCCGACGGAATTGGGAAGACGCATGTCGCGCAATCTCCACGACATCCTGGCGGAGGAGTTCTGCCTCGAGCATCAGGTCGATCCGGCCGGCGGCTCCTGGTATGTTGAAGTGCTGACCGAGCAGCTCGCGCGCCGTGCCTGGGGGCTCTTCCAGGAAATCGAAAGGCAGGGTGGAATGGCCAAGGCGGTGGTGGCGGGTTATCCCCAGCAAATTGTGGCCAAGGCTGCCGCGGACAAACAGGCGCTCGTCGACACGCGCCGGCGCCCGATCCTGGGCACCACGGTCCAGCCCAACCTGCGGGAACAACCGCGGCCTGAGCCCCTGTCGCCCCTCTCCGCCGGGACCAAACGCAAGTCGGTGCCCAAACCAATCAAGAGTTTCTCCGCCCTGGTCGCAGCGGCGGCGAAGCGGACCACGCTGCCGACCCTGCGCATCGCCTGGACGCAGAAACGCGACTCCGGCCCGACCGCGGCCGCGCTCCAGCCGTTCCGCGGGGCGGAGGGCTTTGAAGCCGTGCGCCGCGCCGGGGACGATCTTCTCACGCGCACGGGCAAGCGCGCCAGAGTGTTCCTCGCCAAAATCGGTCCGGCGAAGCAGCACAAGGCCCGCGCCGACTTCTCCAGCGGTTTCTTCGCGGTCGGCGGTTTCGAGATTGACGGCAAGAAAAGCTTCGCGACTGCGGAGGAGGCTGCCGATGCCGCGATCGCCTCAGGCGCAGGCGTGACCGTGCTTTGTTCGACCGACGAAACCTATCCCGAACTTGCGCCCGTATTTGCCCGACGGGTCAAGGCCGCCAAGTCCTCGCTGGCCGTCATCCTTGCCGGACACCCCGGAGAACGCGAAGCCGGGTTCCGCGCCGCGGGCTTCGACGATTTCATTCATATCCGTTCCAACGTTCGCACGACCCTTGACCAGCTCCAACGCGTTGCCGGTGTCCTTTCATGAAAGCCTTTCCGGATTTCAGCCAGATTTCCTTCGACGAGCCGATGGTGCGCCCGGCGCCAGTCGCCGGCGCCGCCGTCCCGGCGCCGTGGATGACCGGCGAGCAAATTGCAGTGCCGCCGGTGTGCACCGCGGCCGACATCGGCGCGGTCGAACAGCCGCTCGATTCAATGCCGGGCTTCCCGCCGTTTCTTCGCGGACCTTACCCGACGATGTACGTCACGCGTCCGTGGACGGTGCGCCAGTATGCCGGCTTCTCGACGGCCGCCGAAAGCAATGCCTTCTACCGCCGCAACCTTGCGGCGGGCCAGATGGGTCTGTCCGTGGCGTTCGATCTGGCCACGCATCGCGGCTACGACTCCGACCATCCCCGGGTGGTGGGCGATGTCGGCAAGGCCGGTGTCGCCATCGACTCGATCCTCGATATGAAACAGTTGTTCGACAACATCCCGCTGCGCGAGGTGTCGGTGTCGATGACGATGAACGGGGCGGTCATCCCGATCATGGCGTTTTATATCGCGGCGGCCCTGGAGCAGGGGGCGAAGCTTCCGGAACTGGCGGGCACGATTCAGAATGACATCCTCAAGGAATTCATGGTGCGCAACACCTACATCTACCCGCCCGGGCCCTCGATGCGCATCATTGCGGACATCTTTGCGTACTGTGCGCGGAACATGCCCAAGTTCAATTGCATCTCGATCTCGGGCTATCACATGCAGGAAGCGGGGGCCACCGCCGACCTCGAACTGGCGTACACGCTGGCGGACGGGCTGGAATATCTGCGAACCGGCGTCAAGGCCGGCATCGACATCGATGCATTCGCCCCGCGCCTCAGCTTCTTCTGGGGCATCGGCAAGAATTTCTTCATGGAGGTTGCCAAGATGCGCGCGGCGCGCGTGCTCTGGTCGGAAATGGTCGCGCAGTTCAACCCCAAGAATCCAAAATCGCTGGCGCTCCGCACGCATTCGCAGACCTCCGGGTGGAGTCTGACCGCCCAGGACCCGTTCAATAACGTCGCCCGCACCTGCCTCGAGGCGCTGGCGGCGGCCGGCGGCCAGACGCAGTCGCTGCACACGAACTCGCTCGACGAGGCGATGGCGCTGCCCACGGATTTCTCGGCCCGCATCGCCCGGAACACGCAGCTCTATCTCCAGCAGGAGACCGGCATCTGCCGCACGGTGGATCCTTGGGCCGGTTCTTACTACGTCGAGTACCTCACGGACGCCCTGCTCAAGAAAGCGCGCCAGCATCTGGCGGAAATCGAGGCGCTCGGCGGCATGGTCAAGGCCATTGAAACCGGGCTGCCGAAGATGCGCATTGAGGAGGCCGCCGCCCGGCGCCAGGCCGCCATCGACTCTGGCAAGGAAACCATCGTCGGCGTCAACAAGTCCGTGCTGGAGCGCGAAGCGCCGATGGACATCCTGGAAGTGGACAATACTGCGGTGCGCCTGGCCCAGGTCCAGCGCCTGAATGAGCTCAAGGCCTCGCGGGACCGGGCCGCGGTTGAGCGGGCGCTTGAAGCCATGACGGCCGCGGCGCGCGACGGGTCGGGCAATCTGCTGGAGCTGGCCGTCACCGCGGCGCAGGCCCGCGCCACCCTGGGCGAAATCTCCGACGCCATGGAAGCGGTGTTTGGACGCCATCAGGCGGTCATCCGCACCATCGCCGGCGTCTACCGCTCCGAGTTCGGCGCGAGTCCGGAGATCGAGGAAGTCCGCGCCATGACGGACGCGTTCGCCGCCCGCGAAGGCCGCCGGCCCCGGATCTACATCGCCAAACTGGGCCAGGACGGACACGACCGCGGAGCCAAGGTCGTCGCCACCGCCTATGCGGATTTCGGATTCGATGTCGACATCGGGCCGCTGTTCCAGACGCCGGAGGAGGCGGCCCGCCAGGCGGTCGAGAACGATGTGCACGTCGTGGGCATGAGTTCACTCGCCGCCGGCCACATGACGTTGCTGCCCCAGCTGGTCGCGGAGCTCAAGAAACTGGGCCGGCCGGACATCCTCGTGGTCTGCGGCGGCGTGGTGCCGCAACAGGATTACGAAGCGCTTCGCGGCGCCGGCGCCGCGGCGATCTACGGCCCGGGGACCAAACTTCCGTCCGCCGGACGCGACATCATGCGCCTGCTGGCCGACTGAGTCGGTTTGCCGTCGTGGTCGCGAGCACGCCGGCGAGACTTGCAGCCGGGTCGCCGAACCCGCCTGCGGAGCACCAGCACCTGGTCCGGCCGCGCCGACCACGACAGGCCGATCAGGGCGCGACGGCCAGCGCCTCCTCCAAGCCATGCTGCAGTTCGTCGAGGGTGAAGGGCTTTTGCAGAACGGTTTTGATCTCGAGGCGGGCGAGTTCCGACCGATCCTTGTCGGTGACACGGCCGCTGATGGCCACGAGCGGCCGTCGATACGCCAGCGAGCGGGCCCGGCGGGCCAATTCCTGGCCGCTCATGCCCGGCATATTGAGATCCATGATGACCGCGTCGAATACGTCGGGCGTGGCGGACAAAAGCTCCCAACCGTCGAGTCCGTTCCTGGCGAGTGTGATCTCATGGCCTTGGCGGCGCAGCAGCGCCGAGATCACGCTGGCGACCGCCTCCTCGTCTTCGACCAGCAGCAGTCGCAACACCCGGGCCGGTCCGGCGGATTTTGCGGCCCCGGCGGACACCGTCGCAGCGGCCGCGGCGGGAATCGAGCGCACGGGCAGGAAAACATGAAAGGCCGTGCCATCCCCCGGGACTGATTCGACATCGACCCGACCGCCGAAGCCGGCAACCAGGTGCCAGACCGTGGCCAGACCGAGACCGGTGCCCTGTCCGATTTGTTTCGTGGTGTAGAATGGCTCGAAGGTCCGTTCAATCACCGACGGAGGCATGCCGCGCCCGTTGTCGCGGACGGTCAGCTCGACCCACCCGACGGGGACGGGATGTTTGCCGGGTTCAAACGGAGCCACCGATCCGGCCGGCTGAAAGCGTGCCTCGATGCAGATACCCGGCGTCCAGGCGGCGGTGGGGGGACGGGCGAGTTTGTCCATCAGGGTGTCGCGGGCGTTGACCAGGAGATCCAGCAGAATCTGGCGGACGTCGGCGGCGCTGAGAAAGAGGGACGGCAGGTCTGCCGGAAGGTTGATGTCGAGGCGGATGCGGCGGTCAAACGCCTGGCGCACGAGTTCCGCCGTGACTTCGACGGCCGTGCGCAGATCGAACGCTTCGCCTTGCGGCTCGCTCTTGCGGCCAAAGGCCATGAGGCGACGGGTGAGTTCCGCCGAACGGCGCGCGGCTTCGGCGATCATCTTGAGTCCGTCGCGGAGCCGCGGCTCGTGGGCCCATTCGCTCTGGAGCAGATCGGAATTCAACAGGATGGGCGTGAGGAGATTGTTGAATTCGTGCGCGATGCCGCCGACGAGTTCGCCGATGGCGCGCAGGCGCCGGCCTTGCGCGATCTCGGAGTCCTTCTGTTTGCGCTCCGACACGTCTTCCACCAGAAAACAGCAACGGGCCCGTCCGCCGGCCTGGCCGAGCGGGACCAGCGTGATGGCATAGTCGCGCCGCTCGTCCTCGCGGGTGAGTTCGAGCTTGAGTGGCTGCGCCTCGTCGACGCAGCGGGTAAACAGTCGCGACCAATACTGGAGCCATTCGGCGCTCAGGCCGAGGTGGTTGAACGCCTGGCCCGCCGGTGGCTCGGACGAAAGGGCGAACTGGCGGACGGCCGCCGGATTGAGCGACACGACGAACCACTCGCCCCGTGCGCGTTCAAAGACGCCCAAAGCCAACGGCAGATTTTCGTAAAGCGCGCGCAGCAACTGCTCGGACTGGCGCAGCGCCTCCTCCGTCGCCCGCCAGGCAGTGACATCCTGCACCGTGCCAAACGATCCGATCCGCCGGCCGGTGTGATCGCATACCGGCCGCCCCCGGATGTGCACGGTCTTCCGGTGATCGGGCACGGGCTCGATGACAAGGTGGAGATCGTAATCCCGGCCGTCCGCCTGCAGGCCCGCAATCGCCTCCCGCCAGCGCTCCCGATCCCCCGCGACTGCATAATTGATTATCTCGGCCAACTTCGGCGCGCCCAGCTTAGGATCACGCTCAAAGATGCGGTAGCTCTCCTCTGACCATAAGCTGGGTGCGGGCTGGTTGAAATCGTTCCGCCAGTAGCCGAGTCTGGCAAATTCCTGGGCCTCGGCAAGGATTCGGCGGCTTTCGTCAAGTTCCTCCGCCTGGCGCATGATCCGGTGGCGGAGCTGCCGCTGCCGGACCAGCGCCCACAACACCAGGACCAGCGCGAAGGCCAGCATGGCGGCCACGAAGACGATCACGTGCTCGCGCCGGAAAGTCGCCGGCTCGAAGATTGCACCCTGGACGACGGACAGCGGCACGGAGTATTCCGTGGCGGCGCTCACCACGAGCAGGCGCTCCGGCGCGCGGGCGGTTCCAGCCGCCCGCATCGATGGGCAGAGGCACGTCGCGAAAACCAGAACCCCCGCCACAACCAGAACATCAAGCAGCCGGAATCTTGGGGGTGGTTTCAACATGGAATAGACGCCGATGCCACATCAACCTGTTCGATCAAGACGGCGTGCGCGCCAGAAGGCAAGCGCCCCGAGAATGACAGATTGCCATCCGTGGGGCCGGCGCCATCGTACTCCGCCGCTTTTGCCGATGAAACATTCCCCTGAGCACCCGGACTGGCGGCCCGCGAACGCGGGTCCGGAGTTTGCCGTCCACATCGTTCCGGCCCGGAC